>NZ_VPDQ01000023.1:0-44759 GCF_013417535.1 Acinetobacter sp. YH12241
AAATGGACAATGCCTATTCAGGAATGGGGACAAACGATTACTCAATTATCCATTTACTTTGAAGGTCGATTAGATGATATAATTAAAATCTAGTCAAATTTACTGACACAGAATTTTGAACGCCCTCTCTTCTTGCCTACAAAGTGATTGGCACAATTTTTGTTATCTACATTATTATCTTTTTAATCATCTGGCGTATTTCGAAATTTATTACCTCTCCATTAAATGATCTTGCCAAAATGGCAAGTCATTTGAATGATCCAGGTATCACTGAAAAGATTAATCATATTAAGCCTTGGTATTTTGAAGTTTTTAAATTCAAGAAGTCCCTATTATCTAGTGTAAACGTTTTTAATCAGGAGATTGAAGAACTTAAACAGGATACTTTAACCGATCCTTTAACCGGCTTTTATAATCGTCGTGGCTTTGAACTATTTTTAAATGATTTAATTAGCAATAAAACTTATTTTGCTGTGGTGGTTTTGGATATTGACTATTTCAAGAAAATTAATGATCGTCATGGGCATGATATGGGTGATGTGGTATTAACCAAAGTTGCCGGATTTATTCGGGCAAGTTTTCGCGAACAGGATATTTGCTGTCGCGTTGGTGGTGAAGAATTTATTATTCTTGCGCCAGTCAAAGAGATTTCACAAGCCTCTAAAATTGCTGAAAGATTAAGACATAAACTGGCATCGACTTATTTACTTGAAGTAGGAATAGTCACTGCTTCACTCGGTATTGCACACTGGCCTTTAACTTCGTCTGATATCAAAGAAGTTTTAAAACAAGCAGATACGAATTTATATCAAGCCAAACATTTAGGGAGAAATCGTGTGGTGACAGGTGAAAAAAGTGCTCAGTTATAATATTTTTATACAGTTATTAAGTAGATAATTTAAATATATTATTTTGTTATTGTGTTATGGGGTTTAGATCTTTTATTCAAAAAAACAGTATAATTTCTTTAATACTTCTAGGTTTATATAGAGGTTTATACTTAAGGATACAATATGACTTCTTTTTATAATGGAGGCACCAGCCAAGAGATTTTTAATCTGATTGGTCAAGCTGCTGCCTTAGAGGATATCATAGATGCGATTACCGCATGGTTAGGGGACAAAATCCCGGATGCACTGGTATCTGTCATGTTGTATTCGGAACAGGAACAAACGCTTAATTTAATAAAAGAACCAGCCTATTTTTCCAGAGAATATGTAGAAGCTTCAAAAGATCTAAAAATCGGCCCGAATGTTGGCGCTTGTGGTGCAGCTGCATATCATCGTCGTTTAGTGGTCTGTGAGGATTTATTCAATGATCCGAACTGGGTCGCATATAAAGATCTGGTTAAACAAAATGGTTTAAGAGCCTGCTGGTCGGTACCAATTGCCAACGGGAGTGGCAAACTTTTTGGCTCTTTTGGTACTTATTATCGTTCGATTAAGTCCCCTACTCCAAATGAAATTGACCTTCTGCAATATGCGGCTTCGCTGATCGCCTTAACCTTTGAGTTGTATGAAGAACGCAAAAAACGAAATCATCTCAAAGATAAATATCAGTCATTTTTCTCTTTTCATCCCGATGCAATTTTTGAGCATAATCTGGACGGCAATATTGTAGATGCCAACCTGGCCACCAAATTTTTTAACGAAGTTGGTGTTAAATCGCATATCGGAACTAAAATTGATCATTTTATTGAACCTGAACATCGCCCTCTTGCCTTAGAAGCCTTTGAGCAGGCCAAGCATGGTCTGACTGGACACCTTGAAGTTCAGGCACATAACTCGGCAGGACAGAAATACTGGCTCGATTTAACTTTTTTGCCAATTAAAGTGAATGAGGAAATTGTCGGTATTTTTAGCGTGGCACGCGACATTACTGAACGTTATCAAAACAATGAAATGCTGCGCTTAATGAAACGCAGTGTCGATGCAAATCCGCATGGCATTATTTTAACCTCGGCAGAAAATGACCAGCCTATTGAATATGTTAATCCGGCCTTTGAGCAGATTACCGGTTATAGCCTGGAAGAACTCAAAGGAAAAAATTGCCGCATCTTGCAGGGACCTGATACTTCCGCGGAAAGCGTCCAGCAAATCAGCGAAGCCATTCAGAATAAATCTGAAATCAAGATTGTCCTGAAAAATTATCGTAAGGATGGACACTGGTTCTGGAACAAGCTAAACCTAGGTCCAGTCTTTGATGAAAATCATAAGTGCACTCATTTCATTGCCATTCAACAGGATGTGAGTCAGCATGTTGCCCAGCAAGAACTAATCGCTTATCAGGAATCACATGACCATTTAACCGGCTTTATCAACAATAAGCTGTTTGAAGAAGTGGTTCAGGAAAAACTGCATCTAGCGCAGAGTGGTTCTGCAAATCTAGTGCTTTTATATCTGGATCTGGATGATTTTGAACCTTTGAATCAAAGCCTCGGTCATGATATTGGCGATAAAATTTTAAAACTAGTGGGCAATCGTCTGAGCCAAAACCTGGAGCCTGAAGATGTGATTTCCAGATTTTCAGGGGATGAGTTTGCAATTTTATTAACTCAAATGACTGATCTCAAGCAAGTCGCTGTACGTGCCGAAGAAATCATCGCCGGATTATCTCAGCCTTTTCACGTAGATGGTTATGACATTCATCTGAGTGCCAGTATTGGTGTGGCTGATGCTGATCCAGACATTAAATGTGTTAAGCAGTTTATCAATGCTGCTAAAGATGCCATGCGTGACGCCAATGCCGAAGGGGGTAATACCTGGCACTGGTATAATTTCACGAAAGAGCCTTTACCGAAGGTAGATTATGTACAGCTTCGTCATGAACTGATGGTCGCTCTGCATGAACAGCAGTTTAAACTGTTTTATCAGCCGATTCTGGACAGTGAAACGGGCAAGGTCAAATGTCTGGAAGCTTTGATCCGCTGGCAACATCCAGAAAAAGGCTTTATTTCTCCTGCCGATTTCATTCCTTTTGCAGAAAGGACCGGGCAAATCGTCTCAATTGGCGAATGGGTACTTAGACAGGCTTGTGAGGAAGTTAAAGCCTGGAATATGCAGCATGAGACTCAAATTTCGGTTGCCGTCAATCTATCTCCTTTACAGTTTAAAAGAAGTGGATTCCTGAGTGATCTCCAGCAATTATTAGCGGAAATTGAATTCCCGCATGAGTTACTAAAACTCGAAGTGACTGAAAGCATGCTGATTGCCAGCGGTGATAAGTCCATTGAGATCTTAAAAAATGTCCGAGCTTTGGGCATTAAAGTTTCGGTAGATGACTTTGGCACTGGTTATTCGAGTTTAAGTTATTTACGTAGTCTTCCGATCGATGAAATCAAATTGGATCGTAGCTTTGTTCAGCATTTACCTGGCAATCCACGAGATGAGGCCATTATTGAAGCCATGATTACCCTAGCGCATAAGCTGGATCTGGAAGTCGTTGCGGAAGGAATTGAGAATCCTGAACAGGCTGAGTGTTTAAAATCACATCATTGTGATTATCTGCAAGGTTTTTACTATGCAAAACCTGCCCGACTCAATCAGCTGGAGTTAATCAGTTCCTGATTAATATGCCCTTTTTGAGCTGTACAGTTTCGGCTTCTAAGTAAGCTAATTCTTCTAAATGATGAGTCACATAAATCATCGGTAGATTTAGCTCGTCTTTGATCCGTTTTAGGAAGGGTAAAATCTGCTGTTTTAACTGCTGATCTAGGCCCGTTAAAGGTTCATCCAGCAATAAAAGATTCGGTGAAGACAGTAATGCTCGGCCAATAGAAACGCGCTGCGCTTCTCCACCTGATAGCTGATGGGCTTTGCGATAAATTAGAGGCTTTAATTCTAATAATTCCACGATGTCTTCAAACTGGAATTTTCGATCTGCTTTAGATATCAGTTTTTCTGCATAACATAGGTTCTGCTGCACATTCATATGTGGAAACAGCAAAGCATTCTGGAAAACTAATGCAATTTTGCGCTGATGCATTGGAATATTTATTTGCTTTTCTATATTGGTTAAATCCTGCTGATTAAACTGAATATATCCTTGATCAGGTTTCAATAACCCGACAATATTTTTGAGTAATGTGCTTTTCCCACTTCCAGATGCACCGACGATCCCCAATAGTTGCTGCGATATTTCCAGTTTAATATTCAACTCGAAATCGGCTTGTTGATATTGAAAATCACACTTCAACATTTCAGCCTCCTAATTTCCGTTGATAGTTTTGCAAAATAAAATAATTGGCAATTAAGGCAGTAAATGCCAAGAAAATAGACAATGTCACCAGACGCATCGCCATTTCTTCACCATTTGGTTGTTGCAGTAAGGAATAAATTGCGATGGGAATAGTGCGGGTTTCATCCGGAATATTGCCCACAAAAGTAATGGTGGCACCAAACTCACCCAGACTGCGGCTAAAACATAAGATGCTACCAATCAGCATACCGGGAATCGCCAGAGGTAAATTGATACTCCAAAACACTTTCCACGGTGCTGCGCCCAATGAACCTGCGATATGTTCGAGTTGCTGATTCATGAGCTGAAATGACAAACGGATCGGTTGCACCATCAGCGGAAATGCCACAATCATCGAGGCCAATACCGCCCCTTTCCAGTTAAATGCCAGTTGCAATCCGAGTGTATTGAGATATTGGCCAATCATGCCTTGATTACCAAACAGTATCAGAAGCAGATAACCCAAAACCACAGGTGGCAGCACCATCGGCAATTGCAAACATGCTTCGACCAGAAACTTAAGCCGAAATTCATATCTGGCCAAAACCCAAGCCAATGCTACTGCAAAAGGTAAACAGAATAAGGTCGCAAAGCTGGCCACCTTGGCAGACAGGTAGAGCGCACTGAGTTCTTCTGGACTTAACATCTTGCAGTTATTTCTCCAGCCATTGTCTAGGGGTTCAGCCTAAATCCATATTTTTGAAAGATGGCTTTAGCCTGCGCACTTTTTTGTATAAATTGTTCAAATTGCACTGCTTCTTTATTCTGCACACCTTGCCGTGTCAAAGCTAAAGGATAAACAATCGGACTATGTAAATTTGCTGGGAAAGTACCGATGATTTTTACTTTTCGGCTGATCAAGGCATCAGTTTTATAGACAATCCCCACTTCACATTCACCGCGTTCGACGAAAGCCAAAGCCGAGCGTATATCATCCGTTCCAACAATTCGTCCTTTCAAGCCATTTAACCAGTTCAGTTTGGTCAGACTTTGCTTGGCATATTTTCCGGCAGGCACTGATTCCATTTGCCCGGTACATACATAACCTTTAAAGGACTGGGCAAAATTAAAACTGGACTGGGGTTTAAAATGAATATTCAGATGTTTCGGGCTGATCGCCACTAACTGATTTAACAGGATGGGATGAACTGAACTGGAATTTATAAGTTTCTTGTGTACCAGATAATTCATCCAATCCTGATCAGCTGAAAAGTATAGATCACTACTAGCTCCTGCTTCGATCTGTTTGGCTAAAGCAGAAGATGCACCAAATACAGAAATAATCTTAGTTTGTGGATGTTGGGCTTGGTAAATCCTGGAAATTTCGGTCACAGCATTATTTAGACTCGCTGCGGCGTAAACCTTCACTGTTCCTGCATGGACTGAGGAAAACATCATGGCAATGCACATGGATAAAAACAGAGATTTTTTCATGTGCATCTACCCTTATCAGTGAATAAATAAGCCTTGAACAAGATCCCCTTCTTTCAGGCTTTTTCCTGCCGGAATGCGAACCAGACAATTAGCCTGCATAAGATTGCTCAGCATATGTGATTGCTGCTTAGACAGACTTTTAACTCGTAAAACCGACTGCTCAAAGCTGGCAGACATTCTTAAAAAGCGCTCTCTGGTATCCATTTTCAGATCATGGGTGAGTACAGCATTAAACCAGTTCGGCTGAGATTTGTGTCCTTGTAAGGCATTTAATAAAGTTGCGGTGTAGATCTGCATGCCGACATACACTGCTGCGGGATTTCCCGGCAAACCCAGCAGATAACAATGTGAACTATCATTTCGCTGTAGCTGGGCAAAGAACATCGGCTTGCCCGGCTTCTGTTTTACTTTCCAGAATATCTGTTCAAAGCCTAAATCTAGTGCTACAGGCCGAATGAAATCATAATCTCCGACAGATACACCGCCTGTGGTTAAAATCAGGTCATAGCTTGCTGATAATTCTTGAATGAGATTCCGTACTGCCGCCTCAGTATCTGCAACATGAAAAATTTCAACCTGCTGCCCGGCTTGCTGAAACCAGGCTTCAATCAAGGGACCGTTGGCATCAAAGATTTTACCCGCTACAAAGTCTTCTATACTTTCAGCAACTTCATCACCTGTAATGACCACAGCCACTTTAGAATATTGAAAAACCTCAACAGTATTGATTCCCGCCATGCTTAAAGAGGCAATTGCACCGACTGACAGCTGTTGACCTTTATTGGCCAATAATTGCTCGACTGAAATTTCTTCGCCCACATCGCGAATATCGGCATGAGCGCTGAGCTGTTCCATAATTTTGATTTTGGATGAATCAATCACTTGAACAATTTCCTGACGTGCGACCGTAGTAGTCCCAAGCGGAATTTTAGCACCGGTAAAAATCCTGACTGCCTGACCATCCTGAAGTTGCAGCTCATCCTGTTGCCCTGCCCGAATTTCACCGATAAGCTGAAACTCACTTTCTGGCTCAATTGCAGCTTGGGTACACAGTGCATAACCATCTACGGCACTTTGCGAAAATAACGGTAAATTAATCCCAGAATAAATATCTTCTGCCAGATAACGATTCAGGGCCTGATTCAACTTCAGTCGTTCAGTTGCTAACACTTGAGTATGCTGCAAAATCAATTCTAAAGCCTGATCTACTGTAATCAGACCATGGTCTGCTCCGCATCCAGACATTATTGATAACCGCCTTGATGTGGAATATTTTTTTGCACATCAAATAAATGTACCAACGCTGGTAGTACGGCAATTAAAGATTCTTTGGCACCTTGTCGGCTGCCCGGTAAAGTCATTACCAAACTGTTATCAATATAGCCAGCAACGCCACGACTTAAAGCCGCATACGGCGTTCGTTTCTGGCCGAAACTGCGTGAAGCTTCCATGAGTCCATGAATTTCCCGTTTCAGTAAAGGCTGTAAAGTTTCAACTGTTAGATCTTTAGGACCTAAGCCTGTTCCACCTACAGTCAGGATCAATGGATAGTCATTTTTCTGTTGATGAACCAATGCCAATAACTGTTCAGGATCATCTGGAATTACCTGATAGGCAATATTTTCAAAATTGGCTTCTTGTAATATTTCCAGGACATTTTGCCCTGCTGTATCCGGTTTTTTACCGGCAGCGACTGTATCTGAAAGCACAATGATGGATGCTGGCAAGGCTTCTTTTAAGACACGGGTAAAATGCGATTTACCGCCTTTTTTCTTTTGCAATTTACATTGATCCAGACATAGATCTTCCGGTTCACAATGTGGTTTGAGCATGTCATAGAGGGTTAATCCAGCCAGACTAACGGCAGTCAAGGCTTCCATTTCCACACCGGTTGGACCAATAGTCTCTACTGTGGCAATAATTTTGACATGCGCATCAAACAGTTCATATTCCACATCTGCACGATAAATTGGTAAAGGATGACACAGCGGAATCAGTTCATCGGTTCGTTTAGCCCCTAAAATCCCGGCGATGCGAGCTGTCTTTAGTGCATCACCCTTTTCCGTATTGCCATTTCGTAATAACTCAATGCAATGTGGCGGTGCATGCAGAATCCCTGTAGCTACTGCAGTCCGATAACTTTCTGCTTTCATCCCGACATTTTTCATTGCATGTTCCTATAGTTTATTTCTTCTTTAAACGTATGTCTGTTCTAACTTATATCGGCCATTGATAGATGAATGGTGTATTCTCTTTGGCATGATGACAATGTTGATGCGTCTCATCTGAATGTTCTGAATGACGATGCGTATGAGTAATTTCTACATCTTTACGGATACAACACCCCTCAACATATTGACTGCTGCCATCCATATAAAACTCTTCTTTCCAGACTGGCACCTCATGTTTGACCCGCTCTACTGCTTCCTCACAAGCAGCAAAAGCTTCACGTCGATGTGCAGCATAAGCAATTGCAATAATGGCTTTTTCACCAATATCTAGTGCCCCAATTCGATGAATCACCCGCACATAGGACACGCCGTATTTGGCCTGGATTTCTTGTTCAATCTGGCGAATCATTTTTTCTGCAACAGGTGTATAGGCCGTATATTTCAGTGCCTTGACTGCTTTACCTTCATGGTGATTACGTACCGTTCCGATAAATACGCCGACTCCACCACATTCAGGAAAAGACTGGATCGGATCAAAACTTTCCAGATCTAAAGCAGTATCTTGGATCCGGGAAATCTGTTTGAATTTGCTCATTTCAGCCTCCTGCGACAGGTGACAACAGCACCAAAGTACTGTCAGCATGAAGAGGTGTCTGACGTGAAATGATATCTTCACCGATGGCACAGGCACAGCGTTCAATCATGCCAAATGCATCAGGATAATCTTGTCCCACCTGATTCAAAACTTCAGATACGGTACTTTGAGATTTGCAGATAATTTCGAGATCTTGCGGTAACTGTCGCTCTACCGCACCGAAGGCTTCAATTCTGATTCTGATCTGTGACATCTTAGCCTCCTATCATGTGCATACTAATTTTGCGGCTGTTTTGATTCATACTTTGATTTTTTAAACGCTGCTCTATGGCATGAAAGCCCTGTTCTTTGTTCCAGATATATCGGGATAAAGCACCATACAAATTCAACTCACTTAGAGCTACAGATGCATTTAGTGATTTGATTTCCTTTCTAAGATTCAAACCTTGAGGTGCAAACAGGCAGTTATAAAATTCACCTTGTGCAGTCAATCGCAAGCGGTCGCAGCTGCCACAAAATGAATTGGTAATGGTTGAAATAATTCCAATTGGATGGCCATCAATCAGATACTGGCGTGCGGGTTCCGAAGCTGATTGGGCAGAATTATTAGTTTTTTGAGTGAGCGTAAATTCAGTCGCCAAAGTTTCTAAAATGTATTGTTCACTGACTACATGCTCAGTAGACCAATTGTGATCACCATCAAGTGGCATAAATTCGATAAAGCGCAGGACAATGTTTTGCTGAACTGACCAGCGCGCCAATGGCAGGATCTGATCATCATTGATACCCTGCATCAATACGGTATTGATCTTAATCGCTAATCCAGCGACTTGTGCTGCCTGAATTCCTTCCAGCACAGGTGCCAAATCTTTTTGAGTCAGCTGTTTAAACTGATCAGCATCCAGACTGTCCAAACTAATATTCAGGTCATCCAGTCCCGCCTGCTTTAAGGCCTGTGCATATTGTTTTAAGTAATGCGCATTCGTAGTCATGGAAATGCGTTGTAGTCCCAGCTTTTTCAGCGCTTGCAGTTGTTCAACAAAATGCACTACGCCCTGACGCATTAACGGCTCACCACCAGTAATGCGGATATACTGGATGCCATGACGCACCATAAAATCGCAAAATTGATACAGCTCTTCAAAACTGAGCAGATCGTGTTTTTTCATCCATTCAGGATGTTCAGGCATACAATAAACACATTTGAAATTGCAGCGATCGGTCACTGAAATCCTTAGCTTGCGCTTGCCACGACCGAATTGATCGACAAACAAGGCATCATTTTTAAGCTGTGTCATCATATTCATGTTGAACATCCATCTTCAGGCATTGGGCGGGTTGTTGCACATATGTAGTGCGCGAAACTCAAAACGCCCAATCTTGTAATAATAAGATCTGCAATAAGTGTTCCAACTTTGTGCCAAAAGTAAAATATTCAGTTTTTAGTGCAGAAATTTGAGCTGTTGATACTGTTGCAGTTCATCCAGCGAGTTAATACTGTGAAAAAATAGCGCACGATTTTTAAAACGTGCCACTTGTGCGTGCAAATCAGCAAAACAGTGTTTGAGGCTGCGCTGTTCCTGTTCAAGATGTAAGTTCAGGGTTGCCAGACTGCTGCGTTTGACCAGACAAAATGGATAAAGTGGCTTGCCGTTAATTTCCACATAAGCCACTTGAGCCAGACTGTTTTTGGCTAGAGCCTGATGCAACTTGAGCAATACTTTGGAAGGAATATAAGTTACGTCACAAGGGACAAACAGCACGCAATCCGACTGCACATGCGACCAGGCACTTTTGATGCCCATTAACGGCCCCTGAAAGCCTGGCTCATCATCTTGATAATAATGAACACTGGGAATGAGTTTCTGGTAAATGGAATAGTCGCGATGGCTGTTAATCCAGACCTGTGCAACATTCGATTTCAGCTGTTGGTGAATCTTGATCAGCTGAATCTGGTCATCGAATTTCTGCAACAGTTTGTTGATGCCATTCATGCGTCTTGCCTGTCCACCCGCCAGGATCACCAGATCAGTACGCGGATAAGCTGTTTTATTATTTTCTCTCTCGGCTCCTTTTTTCATTCTACCGTCTCCAATTGACATGTTTTAATCAGGCCACGGATTTCAGGTAAACACGAACCACAATTCCCTCCGGCTTTTAAACATGCGGTCACCTGTTTTTCATCCGTAATATTTTTAGTTTTAATGGTTTCAATAATGCGGTTTTTACCGACTTTAAAACAGCTACAGACCAGTGGACCTTCATTATTTGCCATCGACATCGGCTGTCCGGCAAGTAGAGCCTTACGGTGCATAGCACTTAAACGTTCACGTTTAAACAGACTTGCCACCCAGTCGCGGTCCGGCAATAAGGCCTTCGGTGCAATATATAGGCTGGCAATCACATGACCACCCTGAAGTATCACGCTATGACTGATGTGGGCGGTCTGATCTTCAAGATTCAGCCATTCAAAACTTTCATCCTGAAATGGCAATAATTCTTTTAAATGCTCAGTGGTATAGCTAAATTTCTTCCGGTCTGCCAGTTCATAACGTATTGCCTTGCTGGTAGTGATTTTAGTCCACCACACGGTAGCTTCAATCGACGGCTGTACGATTTTTTCAAAGCCTTGACGCACATAAAATACGCCTTGCCACTGACTATAAAATGGATGGATGATGACCGGAGTATGCTTGAACTCAGGTTCACCCGAAATGGCATCCACTACCGGATTTACTACCTTGCCGATCCGGGCATCGGATGCGACCTGATCATTCCAGTGAATCGGGGCAAAGACCTGTCCACGGCGGATATTGTCACTGACAGTCGCACGCAAGACACAATTGCCCCATTGCGATTTGACTTCTACCAGCTCGCTATCTTTAATGCCGTATTTTAAGGCATCATGTGGATGAATTTCACAATACGGCTCAGCACGATGGGTACTTAAATTGGCAGAGAGACCAGTACGGCTCATGGTATGCCACTGATCGCGGATCCGGCCGGTATTCAAAATTAAAGGATATTCACTGGAAATCTGATTCACCGGATCAATTGCCGTGGTAGCAATAAACTTGGCTTTGCCATCTGCATGGCTATACTGGCCTTCGCTATAGAGTCGAGCTACTGAATCTTCTGCCTGATCTTTTCTCCATACTGGCCACTGTACCGGTTTCAGTTCATCATATTCAGCTAGGCTTAAATCGGTTAGGCCTTTTAAATTAAAATAGCGGAAATATGGCGTTTCAGATCGCTGACTTAAATCAGAGTTTTGCTCAGCAGATAATTGGGCATGCTCCAGAAAAATGTCATGGCTATTATTAAAATCAAAACCTGTGAAACCCATCTTCTGAGCCACTTGACTGATCGCCCACCAGTCAGCTTTGGCTTGCATCGGTGCATCTAAAAAAGCACGCTGTCTGGAAATACGACGTTCTGAATTGGTCACGGTGCCATCTTTTTCCCCCCAACCTAAAGCAGGTAACAAGACATCAGCATATTGTGTGGTATCCGTATCCTGACAGATATCAGACACTACCACGAATTCACATTTGTCCAGGGCGCGTTTGACCTGATCTGCATCTGGCAAGCTGACCACCGGATTGGTGGCCATAATCCAGATCGCCTTGATCTTGCCGCTTTCAACGGCCTGGAATAAATCGACTGCTTTCAGTCCTGCTTGTTTAGCAATATACGGGCTTTGCCAGAAATTTTGTACCAGCTGCTGATGTCCCGGATTTTCTAAATCCAGATGTGCAGCCAGCATATTGGCTAGACCACCGACTTCACGCCCGCCCATCGCATTTGGCTGACCGGTCATGGAAAATGGCGCTGCACCGAGTTTGCCGATTTTACCGGTGAGCAAATGACAGTTAATAATACTGTTGGCTTTATTCACCCCTTGCGAAGACTGATTGACCCCCATTGAAAACAGGGTCATAACTTTTTCAGTTTTGGCGAATTTCTGATAAAAAGTTTGCAGTTTCTCGACTGCAATACCGGTACGTTGAGCAACTTCTTGAATCGGAGACTCAGCTTCACTTTGTACTAAGGCTTGCTCCAAGCCTTGTGTATGTTGAGCAATAAATTCTTGGTCTGCGTGACCATTTTTCCAGAGGTACTGCAATAAGCCATTAAACAGCGCCACATCCTGACCTGGCAGAATTGGTAGGTGTAGATCTGCTGCTTCACAGGTACTGGTAAAACGCGGATCTACTACAACCACAAACAGGTCGCGCTGTTCCTTGGCTTTCATGATGCGTTGGTACAATACTGGATGGCACCAAGCGGTATTGGAACCGACCAGTACCACCATATCGGTATGTTCGAAATCTTCGTAGCTGGCTGGAACCAGATCTTCGCCAAAAGCTCGTTTATGTGCTGCAACAGCCGAAGACATGCATAAACGTGAATTGGTATCGATGTTTGCAGTACCGAGATAGCCTTTGACGAATTTGTTTACCACATAATAATCTTCGGTCAGCAGCTGACCTGAGACATAAAACGCGATACTGTCTCGGCCATATTGATCAATGCATTGCTGGAATTTATTGGCAATGGTCGAAACTGCAGTATCCCAACTGGTAACTTCACGCTGATCTTTACGACCCAACATTGGCTGCAGTAAGCGGGTTTCCAGACCTAAAGTATCTGCGAGATTACTGCCTTTGATGCATAACTTGCCGAAATTGGAAGGATGATTGGCATCGCCTTCAACAGTCACTTTCGGACCTGATGTGGTCGGCGTTACATGTGCAGTCACACCACAACCCACGCCGCAATATGGGCACGTGGTCTGTGTGGTTTTAGTTTTTAATTCTGTGGAGCTTTCAATTTCCACAACGGGAATACTGTTCATGGATGCTCCTTAGGAGTTGAAACACAATTTAATTCTTTTCAAAAAAGGTTCATTACAACGGTGTCTTTTCAATGCAACTCATTTATTTGGATCAACCTTCGGTTCGACCTACTTTTCTTTCGGGAAAAGTAGGCAAAACCTGAGCCACACTGTGGCGTAAGATCCGCAAAACTCGCCCTCATCCGGCATGTATCAAAAAGGTCGCAGAAACATTCATTTTCATATTTTGTCTTGGCTCAAACAGTTGCGGATGACGTTTCCGCGGATCTTGGTTTCACCATGACAAATTGATTTTTTACCCTGCTTTCTTTAATGCAAAATCCCGACCAAAAAGCAGCTTGTTACGAATCGTTGCAATTGGGGTTTGATCTGCAATCAGTTCGGCATACCAGGCACCGTCTTCCGTATCACCAAACAGCACCGCACCAATGACTTTATCCTTTTGAATAATAATGCGTTTATAGATCTGACGTTTCTCGTCATTCAGTACGATATCTTCAAAATCATCTTTTGGTTCGAAGTCACCTGCAGAGAACACATCACAACCACTCACTTTCAGCTGAGTCGGAACCGTTGGCGATTTAAAGGTCAGGCTGCCATGCTCGGCCAGATGTGATGCACAAATGAACGCCTGGCCCCAAAGTGGTTCAACCAGACCAAAGGTTTGACCACGGTGCTCGATACATTCACCCATCGCATAAATACTTGGGTCAAAAGTCTGCATGGTGTCATTCACTAGCACACCATGGTTGCAACGCAGACCGGCACTTTGCGCCAATGCGATATTTGGACGAATACCAACTGCGAAGACCACCAAATCAGCAGCCAGCACGGTGCCATCTTTTAGTTTCACTTGGGTCACATGACCTTCTTCACCAATTAAGCATTCGGTATTGGCTTCAGTCAGGATGGTGATACCTTTCTGCTCAATCGCTGTTTTCAGCATCTGACTGGCTTTGCTGTCCAGCTGACGATCCATGATACGATCCATCAGATGCAATACTGTGACATTCATGCCTTGCTGTTTCAGACCGTAAGCTGCTTCCAGACCCAGTAGACCACCACCAATCACCACCGCATTTTTCTTGGTTTTGCAGTAGTCCAGCATGGTATTTACATCATAGATGTCGCGGAAGCTGAGTACACCTTTTAAGTCGCTACCTGGAATTGGCGGAACGAATGGTTTGGAACCCGTCGCCAGAATTAAACGGTCATAACTGATCACTTCGCCTTTTTCGGTATAAACCTGCTTACGCAGACGATCGATACGAACCGCTGGATCACCTGCAACCAGACGGATACCTTTGTCGGCATACCATGCATGCGGATGTAGCATGATGTCATCAATGGTTTTCTCGCCAGAAAGCACTGGCGACAGCATGATGCGGTTGTAGTTACCCCACGGCTCTTCACCAATCACAGTAATTTCATAACGGTCTGGTGCCATATCCAGCAGGTCTTCCAGACAACGCATGCCTGCCAGACCATTACCGACCAGTACCAGTTTCATTTTTTCCGGTGAAACACCGTTGTTGGTGATATAGGTTTTTTGTGGCACGGGGCTAATGAACACCTTGCCATTTTCAATTTTGTTTGGAAAAACCAGCAGTTTTTGATCTTTATCTTCCAGGCAGCGGCCAGTCGCCAAACTAAAATGCTGCTTGTAAATTGGTGAAGCGACTACACGTTCACCTTGCAGATCACCAATGATGCCGCGTGACATCACAAACGCTTTACTAAATGGATCCTGGTTACTGAGTGCATAAACACGTTTTTCTGAACCTACACGAAAGATCGCAATTTGCTGATCTTCCACCAAAGCTGCAACGCCAGTATTAGGCGTGATGTCATCCAGTGCACACACTTCAACCCAATTCAGTTCATTCATATCTTTAAACATTGTCATATTCTTGCTCCTTTATTCTTTGAATCAGGCTTCAACTACCGGAATACGGCTGGCATTGCGTTCAGCTTCAGTTTTTGGACGGATCTGACCGCGCACTTCAGTAAATTGAACGTGCGGATCGTTTTGCTGTTCAGCCTTGGCATTAATAAAGGTTTTGAAACGTTTACGGACTTCTGGATCTTCAACTGCAGTACGCCATTCATCCTGATAAGTGCCCACCACATGCTCCATACGACGCTCGAGTTCTGTTGCCAGACCCAGTGAGTCATTGACGATGACATCTTTCAGATAATCTAAGCCGCCTTCGAGGTTGTCGCGCCATACTGAAGTACGTTGCAGACGATCAGCCGTCTGGATATAGAACATGAAGAAACGGTCGATATAGCGGACTAAAGTTTGTGTATCCAGATCTGATGCCAGCAGTTCCGCGTGGCGTGGTTTCATACCGCCGTTACCGCAGACATACAGGTTCCAGCCTTTTTCAGTAGCAATCACACCAACGTCTTTGCTTTGTGCTTCGGCACATTCACGGGTACAGCCAGACACCGCCATTTTCAGTTTGTGTGGAGAACGTAAGCCCTTATAGCGGTTTTCCAGATAGATCGCCAAGCCCACAGAATCATCTACACCATAACGGCACCAGGTGCTGCCGACACAAGATTTCACGGTACGCAGCGATTTACCGTAGGCATGACCTGATTCAAAACCGGCATTGATCAGTTTTTCCCAGATTTCTGGTAATTGATGCAGTTGCGCACCAAACATATCGACACGCTGGCCGCCAGTCAATTTGGTGTACAGACCATATTCTTTAGCAATTTGACCAATTACGATCAGACCATCTGGAGTGACTTCACCACCTGCCATACGAGGAACGACAGAGTAAGTACCATCTTTTTGAATGTTACCGAGGTAGTAGTCGTTACTGTCTTGCAGGCCGGCATGGCTTGGTTTCAGGACAAAGTCGTTCCAGCAAGATGCCAGGATGTTTGCCACTGTTGGCTTACAGATATCACAGCCCAGACCATGACCATGTTGCTGGATCAGGTCATCAAAGGTCTTGATTTCATTCACACGAACCAGGTGATACAGTTCCTGGCGTGAATAAGCAAAGTGTTCGCAGAGATGGTTATTTACTGTTACGCCTTGACGTTGTAACTCAGATTTCAGAACTTGCGTCACCAGCGGTGCACAGCCACCACAAGCTGTAGCAGCTTTGGTGCATTTTTTCAGAGCGCCTAGTGAAGTTGAACCATCGGCAATCGCTGAACAGATATCCGCTTTAGATACGTTATTACATGAACAGATCGTTGCGCTGTCTGGGAGCAGGTCTACACCGCTACCGCCTGCTTTTGCAGTCGCTTGATCAAAGCCCGGCATGATCAGGCTTTCCGGATTTTCCGGGATTTCCAGACCATTTAGCATCATTTGCAGCAGGTCGTTATATTCTTTGGCACAACCGACCAGCACTGCACCGAGCAGTTTGGTTTTTTCAGCATTAACTACGATTTTTTTGTAGATCTGCGCTGCTTCATCTGCATAGAAGTAGCTCAGTGAACCTGGTGTCATGGCATGTGCATCGCCAACTGATGCAACATCCACACCCATCAGTTTCAACTTGGTGCTCATGTCTGCGCCAGTAAATGAGGCACATTCTTCTTGAAGTACATGTTTCGCAGCAATACGTGCCATGTCATAGCCGGGCGCAACCAGACCAAAAATCTTGTTATTCCACAGCGCACATTCACCAATTGCGTAAATGTCCGGATTTGATGTCTGGCAGTAATCATTGATCACGATACCACCGCGCTCACCAATCGCCAGCCCACTTTGACGTGCCAGTTCATCACGTGGACGGATCCCTGCAGAGAACAGAATGATGTCAGTTTCCAGCTCGGCACCATCACCAAACTTCATCACATGTTTAGCATTTACGCCGTCTTCAATAGACGAAGTTGCTTTTTGGGTATGGACTTTAACGCCCAGATCTTCGATTTTGCTGCGTAATACTTTACCGCCAAGATCATCAATCTGTACTGCCATTAAGCGTGGTGCGAATTCGACCACATGCGTTTCCAGATTCAGGTCACGCAGCGCTTTTGCCGCTTCCAGCCCCAGCAAACCACCACCAATCACGACACCGTTTTTGGCATTCAAGCTCGCTGCACGAATGGCATCCAGATCTTCAATAGTACGGTAAACAAAGCAATTTTCACGATCATTACCCGGAATTGGTGGAACGAATGCATAAGAACCCGTTGCCAGAATCAGCTTGTCATAGGTCAGTTCCTCACCATGCTGGGTGGTTACTGTACGTGTTACCTGATTGATAGAAACCGCTTTAGTGCCTAAACGCAGATCAATACCATACGCATCCGCAAAGTCAGATCGACATAAAGTTAAATCTTTTGCAGATTTGCCGCTGAAATATTCAGTCAAATGGACGCGGTCATAAGCCAGACGCGGCTCTTCTGCCAGAATCGTGATTTCAACGTCATCACCCGCATGCTCAAGCACAGATTCAATAAATTTGTGTCCTACCATGCCATGGCCAATCATTACCAGTTTCATATTCCTTCTCCGAAATTTTCTAAATCTTGTATCTTGTGTTTTAAGCCAGGTTGTTTCGTTCAAGAACAGCTTCTTCATATAGCTTTTGCTCTTTGGCCTTATGCTCAACCGAGAAGCGAATCATCAGAACAAAACTTGCTGCAATCACGACCAGGCCGCCAAGTGCCATCAGACAGGTTTGAATATCCAGCATGCCTTTGAGTAAGAATCCTGCTGCGACCGCACCCACGTTACCGCCTGCACCGATAATGCCGGCCACACCGCCTAAAGCATCACGGTCAATAAATGGCACCAGCGCATATGTTGCACCACATGCCATATGGGTAAATAATGCAAAGACAGTCATTGTGATAATGGCCAGCATGGCACTGTTCATTTGCGAGAATAAAATCAGGAATAAGCCTTCCATCAAGATCATGGCAAACAGCACTTTGGTACGTCCGTCCAGGCCTTTTTTGATGGCAACTTTGTCTGAAACGATGCCACCCAGTGCACGGGCAAACAGGGCTAGCAGACCGAAGATCCCGGCCGTCATACCTGCTTCTTTTAAACCAAAGCTGAAGTTTTCTACGTAGTACATGGCTACGATGTTATGAATGAAGATTTCGATACCGAAACAGGCCGCATAAGCGCCAAATAGAATCCAGACACGGTAGTTACGTGCAGCATGCATCAGAATTGCCATGCCACCTTTTTTCTCGCTACCAACCTGAATTCCTGCTGCACGCAGTTCTTTAAAGTTGCCTTGTGGACAGTCCTGAGTGAATTTCCAGTACAATGCACCGACGATCACCATCATTAGGCCTGGAACGATCAGTGCAATTCTCCAGCCCATCGCCTGTTCAACACCGAACATCACCAACGCAGCTAGAAGTAAAGGCATCAAGGCTTGAGTTGCACCACCACCGGCATTTCCCCAACCTGCACTTGCTGCATTGGCTGTACCGACCACATTCGGCGCAAACATGATGCTGGTGTGATATTGGGTAATGACGAAACTGGCACCAATGGCGCCAATCAGTAAGCGGAAAAACAGAAAGGATTCATAGCTATTCGCAGAGGCCACACCAAAGACCGGGATACTGCCGAGTACGAGTAAGGCGGTATAGGTTTTGCGTGGACCATATTTGTCACATAGCGGACCGACAATCAGTCGAACCAGAATAGTGATTGCGACTGCTGCAATATTGATATTGGCGATTTGATCTTTGGTTAAGCTGAATTCACCTGCGATTACAGGCATCAGCGGTGCACAGGCGAACCAGGCAAAGAAGCAGACAAAAAACGCGAGCCAACTCATATGGAAGGCTCTCATTGCTGCGCTGCTGAAATTCAAAAGACTTATTTTTGTTGCTTTCTTTTCATATAAATTTGAAGACATCACCATCTCCTTCCAGAACTGAACGTATAGGCTTATCTGCTATGCGAATCGCTGCACACCAGATGCGATCAGAACGGACGTCATTGGCCGTCTTACAAATTTCTTTAGAGTCGTCTTTGACTCAAATTCTAATAAGCACAAAGCGTGCCAATAAAATAGTTATACGAATAAGTATTTGTATTTATATTAATTATCTAGAGGTACTTTTATATTTTTTCTAAATTATAGTGACTGAGAACCAAGCTCTTTCTTATTTTCCTGAGAATATTCATATCCAGATTTTAAAATTGCCACTTCACTGCGCCTTTTGGCACAGCTTTAGTGCAAGGAAGCATATAATCAAATTAGGTATTTTTAATTAAAGAAAAACTTGTAGTTAAAATTTAATTTTTTTAAATGAGTTAGTTACTTAAAAATCTAGATGTGTCTAATACAATTCAATGAGGAAAATTTTAATTCAAGATTATGTACTTCACTTGAATTTTGGACATATAGAGAACAATATAAATTTATTCCATATTTTTTAAATAATTACATGGTAGTAACATTAAATAGAGAGCCAATCCAGAAACTGAATAGCATGGCAACGATGCCCCAAATCATGACACGCAGTGCGCCTTTCCACATACTGCCACCGCCTGCATAACTGGCTAATGCTCCCATCATTCCCAGACTAAGCACTCCCACCAGCATAACGCCCTGATCTAGCAAATGTGAAGGCAAAACCAAAATGGATACCAATGGAAATAAAGAACCTACCGTAAATGCTGATGCTGAAGAAAATGCCGCCGTAAAGGGCCGGGCAGCTGTCTGTTCCAGAATTCCAATTTCATCACGCGCATGCGCATCCAAGGCATTATGTGCAGTAAGCTGTTTTGCCACTTCTTCGGCCAGATCAGCTTCTAAACCTCGCTTGATATAAATATTTTTTAGTTCTCTTAATTCATGTACGGGATGCAGATTTAATTCCCGCTCTTCCATGGCGAGATCATTTTTTTCAATATCCTGTTGCGATTTGACCGAGATATATTCCCCAGCTGCCATCGAGGCTGCACCAGAAATCAGGCCAGCAACACAAGCAATCAAAAGTGTTTGTGACGAAGCACCACTGGCTGCCATCCCGACAACCAGACTGGTCACGGAAATAATTCCATCATTGGCACCAAGCACTGCGGCACGCAACCAGCCAGAACGTTGTATATAGTGTTTTTCATGATGATGGGAATGAGGCATGTCTTTCTCGTTCTTCTAGCAGATGAAATAAGATTTTAAATTTTAGTCACTTACTATTTTATCATCTTACATTAAGCCAAATATTTCAAATATGAATCTTCACCTTCAGAGATATCTTCGAGTTTCATCTACTTATTTTAAAAAAGAAAAATTATTTATTGTGAAGGCTTAAATAGATTTTAGCCAGCGGCCGCCATAAGCAACTCACTGGCTATACCTTAAAGGATGAACTTCTGATTATTAACAATGACCTCTCACTTTATATAAGTAATAAGGCCAAACGCTTAAACTAAATACATGGCATTAATCACTGATATCAAGACCATGCCTTAGCCTCGGATGGCAGCTTCAATTGCAGCGACATCAATTTTCTTCATGGTCATCATGGCATCAAAAGCTCTTTTAGCAACACCACGGTCTGAACTGTATGATGCTTCAAGCAAAGCTTTAGGGATGATTTGCCAAGATACCCCCCATTTATCCTTACACCATCCGCATTCGCTTTCCTGACCGCCATTATTGACGATCGCATTCCAATAGCGGTCAGTTTCTTCCTGATCCTCTGTGGCGACTTGAAATGAGAAAGATTCATTATGCTGAAATACAGGTCCTCCGTTTAAACCAATACATGGAATACCCAGTACGGTAAAGTCTACTGTGATGACATCACCTGCTTTACCAGAGGGATAATCTCCAGGTGCAAGAACGATAGCACCTATAGATGAATTTGGAAAAGCTTCTGCATAAAATCGTGCAGCTTCTTCAGCATCATGATCGTACCAAAGACAGATGGTATTCTTTGCAATATTCATGATCTCACCTCTTCTTTCAGAATAGGTTTTAAACTACCTAAGAACTCTTCAATATCTCATCTACTAGTTGAGTCCTACTCTTCCCATCTTTCACCCAAAATTAAGATAAGCCTGTTTTAGAATTGTATATTTATTGATCTAATTGACTGAAAGCGTCATCAAAAAGAATAGTTTTAAAGAGTCGAGAGGAAACCTTTATCACCACTTAATCATAATATGTGATTCTCTTTTTTGAGAATCGATCAAGCTGCTTTAAAAATCCCTCGAAATAATCTTTCTGCTTTTCTTCAGTTCGATAACCTGCATATAAAGTCCGGCGCAGTCCATTCGGGGCTATACAATTCAAACGGCGTGAAGTCACCCAGCCTTTTTGCTCATATTCATTCACTACCCAATCTGGCAAGGCTGCAATTCCCCGACCACTGGCAACCAGTTGAATCAGCATTTGAGTCAAGTCGGTGGTCCGAATTTGTTTAGGTAAAATATTCGCTGGAATAAACAGGTGTGACATGATGTCCAGACGGTGCTTGTCCACTGGATAAGTAATCAGTGTTTCTTCCGCCAATTCCTGGACGCTAATACTTTGGGAACGCACTAAAGGATGAGTATTCGATAGCACCAAACGCGACTCATACTCAAAAATCGGGAAATACTCTATACCCTTCAGTTCAATCGGATCGGCGGTAATAAGCAGATCGAATTCCCCTGTTTGTAACAGTTCATGCGGATTGGCCTCAAAGCCAGAAGCGAAATCCAAATCTACATCTGGATATTGAATACGATATTGATTCAGTAAAGGCATCAACCAGTCGAAACAGCTATGGCATTCGGAAGAAAAAATGATCCGTCCTGTCTGCCCATGCACAATGCGAATGATATCACTCTGTGCAACATGGACTTGAGGCAAAATATCATCTGCCAGCTTCAGCAAGCGCTGCCCGACATTGGAAAAACTGACCGGGCGACTACGGCGATTGACGATTTCGACTCCGAACCATTGATCCAATTCACGAAGCTGATGGGACAAAGCTGAAGGCGTGAGACAAAGATCTCCTGCTGCTGCAACCAGTGAGCCATGTTCTCGTAACGCGACTAAGGTTTTTAAATGACGAAGTTCTAACATGAATGCCCTGAAACCTATCTAATCTGATTCAATCTTAATTAAATAAGCTTACCCTATTTTGAACTTTAATATTATTAAATTTCATTTTAAAATTTATAGAATGAATTTTTCTCAACCAATAAAATCTACCACTCTTACCGATACAAAATAAAAATCTCCGAAATTAGGAGGCTTTTACTTCAGTTAGAGTTTAAGACTCAACCTCTTTTCAAAAGAAGGAAACATCCTAGCTCAAAAATCATGAGACATTTCCTTCTATTCAGGCTTAATAAACTTAACTGTTTTTTATGGACTGAAAGACTTGATAGGCTGCCTTGATTCGCTCTGCATTGGGAATTTTTTTATTCATCATCATCACCAGTCCAAAATTTTCTTCCGGAACAAACAGCACATAGGTGCCAAAGCCATTGGTTGAACCGGTTTTATGAAAGACTTGTGATTTTTCCTGAATAGTATTTTTGACTATTGGATTTGCTTGCATCACGACTTTTTCAGAATTACTTTCCAGCAAAATATCGAGCGTCGTCGGATATGAAAAAGTCTCCCAACCGAGTGCTTGGGTCATTTTTCCAAGCTTAAAATATCCATGATGAGTTTCCAGAAGCGCTTGTTTAATATCAGGCTTATTCTTTTTCAGATTCAGATTGGCATCTAATAATTTCAGCATATCGGGAAGTGTAGATTTCACACCATAAGCCTGGGCATCTAAAGCTCCCGGGTTTACCCGCACCGGATGATTGTTCTGATCATAACCAAAAGCATAATGAACCCTATGTGCTTTCGGAACATTGATATAGGTATTCTTTAAATTGAGTTTTGGAAAAATCATCTGTTCAAGCAATACGCTAAAAGGAACATTCATTGATCTTGCACTTAACTCACCAAACAAGCCAATACTGGGATTTGAATATTGCCGATATTGGCCAGGCGGATGTTTAATCTGCCAATCTTGAAAATACTCTAAAACTTGCTGATCAGTCTTAACCTGATCCGGAAATTGCAAAGGTAAGTTTCCACTCGTATAAGTCGCTAATTCCAGCAAACTGACTTTGTTGATTTCTGAATTCTTTAAATCAGGCCAATATTTAGCTGGATGATCATTAAAAGAAAGCTTGCCCTGACTCTTGGCATAGCCCCCTGCAATGCCCGTAAAGATTTTACTTACAGAACCTAATTCAAAAATTGTTTACCGATTTACAGCTTTATGGTCGATATGAGATTGCAGGCCATAATAGTATTCATGATTTTTTCCCTGATAAATCACCCCGACTGCCATTCCCAATACATCATATTGTTGCATGAGCGGCTTGAATGACTGATCAATAGCAGCCTTAATATAATATCCCTTTGTTTCATCTGCATTTGCCTGAACGCTAAATCCTATAGCCAAGACAATGATTCCTGCCTTAAATCCCTTCAACGTAATTAAAACCATTCTTATTTTTTATCCCATTTAAGAAAGTGGTTATCTTCTCACTTATTTCCCCACTCATCCTTAGTAGATTCTTTATTTCTCTTTCTATTGATTAGTGAATTCAATTTCTGAACTATTCAATCTCTCTTGTCTATAAGTTGCTCCCTCATAGAGGACATATAGTCATTCCAAGCTTTCTCCACTTTTTTATAAAAATGGTAGAACTGGCATACCTATAAAATTTGAAAATAAAATATAAGAGTTAAATGAAAATAAGCTGAATCTAGCCATAACTTTAAATTTAAGATTTTATTTTATTAACTAAAAAATTATTCAATTAAATTTTGATTTCATTATTTATCACAACAACCTCCACAAATAAGGAGGTTTTAAAAATTAAAAATATATTTGAAAAATAAATCAGAATATAAAATACATAAATTATTTTTAAGAAAAGTTGTTAACAAAATAAACTATTGATTATATTTATATTTTAAAAAATAAGCCTAAAGATAAAACTATTCAATTTGCTTAAAAATAAATACTCATTTAAATATATAATCTCCTATACCGCTATTTATCCATCTTGAATTACTACAACTATCCATTAGCATTTTTAAAATCAAAAAACGCTATATAATCATGTATACGCCTTTTATATAGGTTGGATGAATTGTGTGTTTAACCTTTCAGAAAGCTTCTATTATATTCGCCATCTTTGCATGGCTAATGCAGCTTTCTGTCTTTATTACGCCCATTCTGCAAACACATCCTGAGCTTGGGTCTGGAATCTGCAAGCAACTTGCTATTTTCAATCCACCGGAAGCCCATTCTGATCATATTAAATTAGAAGCGACACAGCCGCAGATCCAGAAATCTTTCCTATTAGCTGAACAGCGCAATGTAGAAGAAAAAATCCTGTATAGCGCAGATACTTTTTGTAAATTCTGTCTGGTTTTGGGACAGAATTTTAATCCTGTTTGGCTTGCCTGCCTTCTCATCTTACTGACATTAATTTTGGGCAAAACACCTCATCGTTTACCTGTTTCCAGTCTCAAGCGTTATCAAAAACTTTACTTAACCTTCTTCCAAAATCGTGGTCCTCCACTTTCTATCTAGTTCATAACCTAAACAGTTGTCTTAATTATTTTTAAAAATATTCAAACTACTTACTTTCAGTATGTGGTTCGACATTCCTTTTTTCCTGATTCAGGTGGAATAATAATGAATACACAAAATAATTTATTTAAATTCAGCGCACTTTCACTCGCAATTTTGACTTGTAATCTTATTCATGCAGAAGAAAGTCCAGCAAAGCAGCTCGAACAATTAGCACCTATATCCGTGATGGCCAGCCGTGGCAGTAATTTACAGGATATGGACATGAGTACGACGGTCATTGAACATGAACAGATTCAAAATGCACCACAAAGCAGTATTGACCAGATTATTAACAAAATTCCTGGCGTCTTTACTCCGGCCCGCCTATCGACCCAATTACATCCAACTAGCCAGCTCATCAGCATCCGTGGTTTTGGCACCTCCACCAATGGTTTAAATCTGGTACTTGTCGATGGTATTCCTGCCAATGATCCTTATTTTAGAACTATCAATTGGTCCCAGATTCCTAAAGAACAGGTTGAGCGAATTGAAGTGATCCGTGGCGGTGGTGCGACCAGCTTATGGGGCAATATGGCCATGGGCGGCGTAATTAATATTGTTACCCGTCAGCCAGAACAAGGCAGTGCAATTTATGCAAGTTATGGCAGTTTTAATACGGCTAGTTACGGAGCCAGTCAAGGATGGGAACTGTCAGAAAAATTTAAAATCGGCTTGAGTTATGACGGCAGCCAGTCTGATGGCTATTGGCAGGTACCGAAACGATATCGCCATCCAGACATGAGCAAAACAGAAAGTCAGGTGGATACACTCAATATTAAAGCCATTTATAGTCCCAATCAGCAGGATGAGTATTTACTCGCCTTGCTTGCGAGCGAAACTAAAGAAGAAGGTTTGCAATATAGGGATGCCGAAAATAAATGGAATACGTTTCGTATTGCTGCCACTGGCCTTACCGAGCTGAGCCCAGACTGGAAATTGAATACATTAGCGTGGTATCAAACCAATGATATGCAGACTCAAAATGCTTCTATTCCAGGTTATAGCCTGGCAACTCCAAATAATGGCACATCGATTATCAGCCAGAAGGAAAAAGCGGAATATGACAGTTTCGGTACTTCCCTGACTGCCAATACCCAATGGAAACAATTGGAAGATATTAAATTTGGCGTTGACTATCGCCAGATTGAAGTGAAAGACCCGCTGAATATTTTTAATAGTACCGGTTTTTTGGGCAATATCACCTCAGAAGCAACGCATCAGTTTGCAGGTATTTTTGCCCAAGCTTTGTATCGTCCTGAAACCTTACCTCTGGATATTACTTTGGGTTTACGTCAGGATTTCTGGAAAGCCTCGGATGCAGAAACTTATGGACAATATGCAGGCAGCCCGATTCAAAACCGTCTGACTGACCAAGATGAAAATCACTTTAGTCCCCGCCTCGGCTTTAAATATCATTTCAATGATCAACTGGATCTGCGCGGTGCAGCCTATAAAAACTTCTCTGCACCCGGTCTGAACCAGATGTACCGTAGTTTTATCGGCGGTTCGAATTACACAGTTCCCAATACTGACCTGAAATCCCAAACCAACCGGGGAGCCGAACTGGGTTTTGATTTTAGCGATCATGCTTTAACGCTTTCTGGCACCTATTTTTATAATAAAGTGAAAGATTACATTGATTATGCGGTTGTTCGATCCGACTGTGAGGCAGGCAATAATTACTGTGATACTGGGGTGAGTGCTGCTGCCACATTACGCCAGTATGTCAATGCCGGTGATGCCAAAATGCAAGGATTTGAACTCATCGCAAATGTTCAGGTGAACGATCGTATTAGCCTGAATGCGGGTTATACAAGAACCAAGTCTGAACTGACTCGCTCTAATTTAAGCGTTGCTGTAGCGCCAACCGGCCAGCAGATCGGACAGATTCCGACCTGGAATGCGACTTGGGGTGCATCCTGGCAAGCGACAGACCAGCTGCATCTAAATGTGCAGTTACGAGAGTTTGCCGAGTATTGGAATAACACCGCGCATACCCAGTTGAATGAGGGGACCTTAACGGTTGATTTAAGTGCGAATTATCAAGCCACTCCTCAATTACAGCTATTCGCCATTGCACAGAATATTACAGATCAATCCTATTATGATCAGGGTCTCAGTTATCTGGCAGATGGCAGTCTCAATACTTCAAGTTCAGGTACGATTCCTCAATATGCTTTGCCTTTAAACATCACAATAGGAGCAAAGTATCGCTTTTAAAGCCTGTTTAAATTGTTACCAAGAGATAAACACTCAGCCTGTTTTGATCTCTATTCGAAGATGCCTATCCTTTCAGTCTTGAATGCTGGAACCGGTATGGCCATTAGATATAAATGGATTGTATGACTAAAGCTCTTAATTATTTAAGGGCTTTTTTTTTTGAATATCAAAATAAGTTGAAGCTAAGTTTTTAATATTTCATTTTCTTAAATTTCCATAACAAAAACTTGTGTTCATAAGCCTTTTTGATATGAGTATTCAAAATAGATTTTCCTTACAAAAAACTACATTTCCTATGATTTAGTATCTTGGAATTATCCAAAAAATATTTTTTATGAATAACATTAATTTATGTTATAAATTAACCCGATATTTTAATAAATTATTTATTACGTAATCAAATTACGTATTGAATAATATTCAAGATCCAGTATGATGAGTTAAATTCCTTCTCTTTCTTGTGTGCATCAGGAATCGATGCAGTTCAGCAAGTCAAAGAAGTCAGGCAAACGGATTTGTCTTCTCAATATAAAACGGCAGTGATACCTCCGTAGAGCCTGAACAGACAGTAAAAGATGAGCAATAGGATTGCTTCTAAAAAATGAGGATGTTGTATGAATGAATTAGCCAATCCATTAGAACTGTGTGGATTCGAATTTATTGAATTTGTATCTGAAGATGGTCAGTTGGATCCTGTTTTCCAAGCCATCGGATTCACTAAAGTGGCGAAGCATAAATCGAAAAATGTCTATTTATGGCGCCAGGGCAATATTAATATCATTCTGAATTATCAGCCTGAATCATATGCAGCATTTTTCTATAAAGAGCACGGTCCTTCTGCTTGTGCAATGGGCTTCCGTACCAAGAATGCGGCAAAAGCTTTTCAAAAGGCGATTGAAATCGGTGCAGAACCGATTTATAGCAAAATCGGCCCAATGGAGCTTAACATCCCTGCGATTAAAGGAATCGGTGGTTCTCCAATCTTCCTGGTCGATTGTGACATTTACCAAAATGATTTTATCTTCTTCGATAATGTTCCATCGCGTCCAGTCGGCACAGGTCTGAATGAAATCGACCATTTAACGCATAACGTTTATAAAGGTCGTATGCAGTACTGGGCAGATTTCTATGAAAAGATTTTCAACTTCCAGGAAATCCGCTACTTCGACATCAAAGGTGAATACACTGGCCTGACTTCTAAGGCACTAACAGCACCAGATGGTAAGATCCGTATTCCACTAAATGAAGATTCTGACAAAGGTAATGGCCAGATCGCTGAATTCCTGAATGAATTCAATGGTGAAGGTATTCAGCACATTGCCTTTATCTGTGATGACCTGCTTGAGACCTGGGACAAGCTGAAAGCTTTAGGCACCAAGTTCATGACGCCACCGCCAAGCACTTATTATGAAATGCTGGATGAGCGCTTGCCGAACCATGGTGAGCCTGCGGATGAGCTGCAAAAACGCGGCATTCTGCTCGATGGCAATACCAAAGATGGTAACAAACGCCTGCTGTTACAGATTTTCTCTGAAAATATGATTGGCCCGGTGTTCTTTGAATTTATCCAGCGCAAAGACGATGATGGTTTCGGTGAAGGTAACTTTAAGGCCTTATTTGAATCAATCGAACGTGATCAGATCAAACGTGGTGTTTTAGACATTTCTAAAGCCTGACCTTTTTAAAACCATACCGGTGTCTATGTAGTCTCATATGCATCGGTATGGTTGCCTCTGTTTCAACGTATACGCTCGTATAACACTTAAGATTCTGCATCGATGACGGCATAAAAATAATAAAGCACATCATAGTTCAGCACTTAATCTCACATGGATGATGAATAAAAATGCAGCATATTGAACAAGGAAACCTGAAAAAAGGTTTAAGTAACCGGCATATTCAGCTCATCGCACTCGGTGGTTCAATTGGTACCGGACTGTTTCTTGGAATTTCACAAACGATCAAGCTTGCTGGGCCTTCTGTTATTTTAGGTTATGCCATTGCAGGCTTGATTGCCTTCTTAATGATGCGCCAGCTGGGTGAAATGATTGTACATGAACCTGTGAGCGGTTCTTTTAGTCATTTCGCTTATAAATACTGGGGCAAATTTGCCGGATTTATGTCGGGCTGGAATTACTGGGTACTGAATATTCTGGTCTGTATGGCCGAATTAAGTGCCGTCGGTCTTTATATCCATTACTGGTGGCCAGAAATTCCGACCTGGGTCTCTGCCCTCGGCTTCTTCATTTTCATCAATATCATTAATTTGCTTCACGTGAAATTATTCGGTGAAATGGAGTTCTGGCTGGCGATCATTAAAGTTGGTGCAATTATTGCCATGATTGCGTTCGGCAGCTACCTGCTTGCCAGTGGTAGCGGCCATAGCCAGTCCAGTCTGGAAAATTTATGGCAACTCGGCGGCTTCTTCCCGAATAGAATCATGGGCCTGATTATGGCGATGGCCATGATCATGTTTGCTTTTGGCGGCATTGAACTGGTCGGGATCGCAGCCGCTGAAACCGATAACCCGAAAAAGACCTTACCTAAAGCAGTCAATCAAATTGTCTACCGTGTCCTGTTATTTTATATCCTGAGTCTGGTAGTGATTTTATCACTTTACCCTTGGAACATGATGGCGCAAGGTGGTAGTCCATTTGTGATGATTTTTGATTCTCTCGGCAGTCAGACAGTTGCCGGAGTTTTGAATTTTGTGGTGTTAACCGCGGCGGTTTCGGTATATAACAGTACTAACTACTGTACCAGCCGTATGCTGTTAGGTTTAGCCCAGCAAGGTAATGCGCCGAAGTTCTTAAGCAAGATTAATCAGCGTGGCATCCCTGTGAATGCGGTGATGGTTTCAGCGTTTTTCACCTTGATGTGCGTTTTATTAAATTATCTGGTGCCGGAAAAAGCCTTTAGCATGTTGATGATGCTGGTGGTTGCTGCCATCGTGATTAACTGGCTTGTTATTTCCTATACTCATTTGAAATTCAAGACCTCCATGAATCGTACGCAGACTAGAACCGATTTTCCAAGTGTGGCTTATCCATTTACCAACTATTTATGTATCGCATTTATGGGCGGTATTCTGCTGATTATGAGCAGCACCCCGGACATGCGCGTTGCTGTCATCATGATTCCGGTCTGGATTGGTATTCTCTCGGTTGCCTACTTCTTTAAGCGCAAACAGGAATCTCAGACGGCTATGTTAGACAACAGCAAAATTAGCTCTTTACCAGAAGCGTAATCGCATATTGATTAGATTAGGATAGATTCATGTTTCAACATATTGATACTTATGCCGGTGATCCGATTCTCTCTTTAATGGAAGAATTCAACAAAGATCAGCGTAATAACAAAGTTAACTTAAGCATCGGCCTGTATTACAACGAAGATAATATCGTGCCACAGCTAGACTCAGTGCAAAAAGCCTATACTTACCTGACCCCTGACTATAATAAAGTTCGTGTTTACTTGCCGATGGATGGTCTGAACAGCTTTAACCAGGCTGCACAGGAATTAATTTTTGGAACTTCCAGCCCTGCCCGCGAGCAAGGCCGTGTAGTCACGATTCAGACCTTGGGCGGCTCAGGTGCGCTAAAAGTCGGCGCTGACTTTTTGAAAAAATATTTTCCAGAATCTGAAATCTGGGTGAGCCAGCCGACTTGGGAAAACCATATTGCCATCTTTAATGGCGCTGGTATTCAGACCCATTTCTATCCTTATTATGATGCAGAAACCAATGCCGTTAATGTACCGGCGATGCTGGATTGCTTAAAACAGCTGCCCGCTCAAAGTATTGTGTTATTACATCCATGTTGTCATAACCCGACCGGGGCAGACTTACAGCCACATGAGTGGGATCAAGTCATTGAAGTATTAAAGGCTCAATCCTTAATTCCGTTCCTGGATATGGCATATCAAGGTTTCGGTCAGGGTCTGGAACAGGATGCCTATGCCATTCGTGCACTTGATCAAGCCAGAATGAACTTTATCGTCAGTCATTCATTTTCCAAAATCTTCTCTTTATATGGAGAACGTATTGGTAGCTTAAGTTTTGTCTGTGATGACGCTACAAGCGCACAAAATGTTTTAGGCCAGTTAAAAGCTACAGTTCGCCGGATTTATTCAAGTCCAGCGGCCAATGGTGCGCTATTGGTCAGTCAGGTGTTAAATAATCCTGAACTGTTTCAGCAATGGCAGGCTGAAGTTGAAGAGATGCGCCAGCGTATTTTACGTATGCGTGGCTTACTCAAAGAAAAATTGTCTCAGGCATTGCCAGAACTTGATTTCAGCTACCTGACTCAACAGCAAGGTATGTTTAGCTATACTGGTTTAACTGCTGAGCAAGTGGATCTGTTAAAACAGCATTATGGTATTTATCTGGTTCGTAGTGGCCGGATGTGTACAGCAGGCCTGAACCTCAGCAATATTGATTATGTTGCCGAGTCGATGGCTGCGGTGATTAAAATGGAGAATGAAGCTGAACCATTGATCGCTTAAAAAACAGTAAGTTTTTAAAAGCCTTCTAGCTTGAGTGCTCGAAGGCTTTTTTTATGAATGGTGATTTGATCTTTTTAAATAAAAATAGAGTCAGGTCATGTTCTTGGGCAAAATCCGTAACCACTTGGATATCTATTCTTATTTTCATCTGGATACTTTTTGCTTTGGAATTAATGAGACTATATAAAACAGTGGAACATTGCTTCTTTATTAAGCGTTAAATATGAAAAATCATAAAAAAAGTCCGATCTGTGATGATCGGATTTTTTCTCATACAGTAAAATAATGATTTATAAAAGATAAATTTAAATATTTTTCGTATAACGTGTATTATGTTAATTTTAGAAAGACTTCATAAGTATTAATAAATTTATGTTCCGGGGCATTAAGAATTGATTCAGCTACTATAGTCTTTTATAGGAGCTAAGTATCCACTTTTTCTTAGGGGAATTTTATGCTTAGAACACTTCATATCTGTATAGGGATTGAATATCGACAAAAAGAGTTGTTTAAAAAAGCACTAATTAATAACAATATCAACTTTGAAATGTCTGGAGGAAATCTTCCTAAAAGAGTGGGCCCTTATTATAAAGACTTAGATATTATTCCCTGCCATTATTACCTCCTTGGAAGCAAAGACTGGAAAGAGGTTATTAAGGATCCGAAAAATATTAATCAATATGACGAATTTTCTGAGCCATTTCATATATTTTTATTACAAAATAAGTTTATAAATAACTACTTAAATCAATTCTCTACATTAGAAAAGGTTAAGGATTTTTTCATACCTAATGGCTCTCGCTTAATTTGTAGCTATGATAATTATATTCAGCATGAAGACATCATTTCATTTGGATCAGAAACAATAAATAACTTATCGAGGTTAGGTCTAGGAGTTGATTATAATCATGCACTTTATGATTAAACTTGATGTCTCACCCCACCTATTTAACATAAAGGCTGTTATACAAACTCTAAAGCATCTAAGAGGTAAGAGTCTCTGTTCAACTCTTCTCTTTCGTATCCATTAAAATAAGAATTCTAGTTTTCATAATTAAGCCACTTTTTAATTTCTCTACGATGATCAAAAGCTGGATATAAAAAAGATCCAGTACCTAAATTAGATCTGGATCTATGAAATGACTAAAAGTGATCTGCAATTAATGAAAGAGTTAGACAGCCACCTGTGGATTAAACAAGGCATCAATCTGCTGTTGAATCCCGAGCAGATAATCAATGGCTTGTTGCATCTGGTCTGCTGGCAACTGGTCTTCGGTGCCAATACAGGTAATAACATGATCAAGCTGTCGACTGAAGTTATATACTGGAATCGCCACCGCATGGATGCCTGCCATCATATCGCCGGTTACTGAAGCATAGCCCTGCTGTAGAATTTTCTCTTTAAGCTGCAAAAATTCTTCCCAGTTCGCAGGATATTGACCTGCTTTAGCGCTACTCGCCCACTCTTTTTCCAGCAGAGGCTTGATGATGTATTCTGGCTGCAGGCAGGCATGCAAGCGGCCTGTTGCCGACTTCAGCAAAGGCATGCGCGAGCCGACCCGGGTAATAATATTAAATACATGATTGGATTCAAGCGACTGAACCACGACAGCACCATCGGCAAACCATTTACTGACATGAATACTGCAATTTAAATGCTGCTGAATCTGCGTAATATATTTTTGGGTTAATTCCAGCATATCGGTACGTTTTAAGGCATTGACGCCAAATGCGTGAGCACGCTCACCCAGACTATAACGTCCATCACTGAGCTGCTGGGCATAACCTTTACGTATCAGACTCACCACATAGCGATGCACTTTTGCAGGATGCATAGACAGGACTTCTGACAGCTCTTTTAACATCATCGGTGCATTATGTTCAGTCAATGCATCGAGTACAGTTAATCCTACTTCTAGAGACTGCACTCCTCCCTGTAATTTTTCTTCCTCAACGCTCATCGTTTCATCCTGCATATACGCATTAATTTTCATGGCTCTATAAAACCATTGTACTACTGAAATCAAAAATCTTGCTCAGCCAAATCTGATTCCAGATTCAGATCATAACTTCATTTTAACAAATTTACATTATTCATAATCAAATTATTTATTGCGTAATTTAAAAATATAAGTATGATTCTGTATAGAACTTAAATTTTCCACGGAAAGGATTCATATTTATGACGACGCGTTTAAAGTCATTTGTCGACATCGCTCCTGATTCAGATTTCCCTTTAGAAAACTTGCCTTATGGTATTTTCAGTAATGAGCAAAACACCCAACCACGTGCTGGGGTGGCACTTGGAGAATGGGTGGTTGATCTAGCAGCATTGGAAGCAAAAAGTTATTTAAAGCTGGAACAAGGTCAGCAATTTTTTAATCAGCCAACTTTGAATAGTTTTATTGAGTCGGGTAAAGCCAACTGGTCTAAAGTACGTACGGAATTACAAAAGTTACTGTCAGCGGATCATGCTGAATTGCGTGACAACAAAGAGCTACGTGATCTGGTTTTCTTGAAACAGTCAGATGTCAAAATGCATCTACCGGTGCATATCTCAGGCTATACCGATTTCTATTCATCCAAAGAACATGCCACTAATGTCGGCTGTATGTTCCGTGATCCGAAAAATGCATTGTTAGCAAACTGGTCAGAACTTCCAGTCGGTTATAACGGCCGTGCCAGCTCCGTGATTGTTAGCGGGACAGAAATCGTGCGTCCATCTGGACAGATCAAATTACCGGATTCTGATCGTCCAGTATTTTCAGCATGTCGCAAGCTCGACTTCGAACTGGAAACCGGCTTTATCATCGGCAAGCCAAATAACTTAGGCGAGCCCATTGCGATTGAAAATGCCTGGAATCATATTTTTGGCATGGTGCTGTTCAATGATTGGTCTGCACGTGACTTGCAACAATGGGAATATGTACCGCTAGGTCCATTTAACGCCAAGACTTTTGCCTCTTCGATCTCGCCATGGATCGTGACCATGGAAGCGCTTGAACCGTTTAAAACCAGTTCACCTGCTCAGGAGCCAAAACCGCTGGCTTACCTACGTGAAGATAACAGCAGTAACAGCTATGACATCAATCTGTCTGTGGAAATTCAGCCTGAAAATTCAGACCAGGCTGATGTCATCTGCGAAACCAATTTCAAATATATGTACTGGTCGATGGCACAGCAACTGGCTCATCACACCATTGCCGGCTGTAATGTTCAGGTCGGTGATCTGATGGGTTCAGGTACGATTTCAGGCCCTACGCCTAATTCTTATGGTTCATTACTGGAAATTACCTGGAATGCCACCAAGCCACTGACTTTATCGAATGGTGAACAGCGTACCTTCATTCAAGACGGCGATACCGTGATCATGAAAGGTCATTGTGAAAAAGATGGCCTGCGTATCGGTTTCGGTGCTGTGAGCGGCAAAATCCTGCCAGCAATTGATTTCGGTTTTACTGAATAGTCCGGGGTGAAATCATGACCATGCAACTGTATACCTATTTTCGTAGTTCAGCCGCTTACCGGGTTCGTATTGCGCTCAACCTGAAAGGACTCGAAGCAGAACATATCCCGGTTCATCTGGTGAACAATGGCGGCGAACAGCATAGTGAAACATTTCGTCGGGTCAATCCGGGTGAGCTGGTCCCTGCCTTAATTGAAGATGATTTCACGCTGACCCAGTCGCTCAGCATGATTGAATATCTGGAAGAAAAATTTCCGGAAACTCCCCTGTTGCCCAAGAATTTGCAACAGCGTGCCCTGATCCGGGCCTTTAGTCTGAATATTGCCTGTGACATTCATCCACTCAACAACCTGCGTGTACTTCAGTACCTCAGTAAAACCCTGAATGCCAGCGATGAACAGAAAACCGAATGGTACAGACACTGGGTCGTCACCGGCTTAAAAGCGCTTGAAGCTCAATTAACGCATTCAAATGGCCAATTCTGTTTTGGAGATCAACCGAGCCTTGCAGATTGCTGTTTGATTCCACAGGTATATAACGCCAAACGTTTCAACATCGATCTTTCAGATTTTCCGAAAATTGAATCGATTTATGCCCATTGCAACTCACTGGATGCATTTCAAAAAGCTGCACCTGAAGCGCAGCCCGATGCAGCATAAGAACATATAAGGATATAAACATGACCATTCAAATCGAAAAAATTCACCATGTCGCCTACCGCTGTAAAGATGCCAAAGAAACCGTAGAATGGTACAAAAAAAACCTGAACATGGACTTTATCCTGGCTTTTGCTGAGGATCATGTCCCGTCTACCAAGGCTTTTGACCCATATATGCACCTGTTTTTAGATGCTGGTAATGGCAATGTTTTGGCCTTCTTTGAACTGCCCACCCAACCGGAAATGGGCCGCGATGAAAATACCCCGAAATGGGTGCAGCACATTGCCTTAAAAGTGAAGGATCGTCAGGCACTGGTTCAGGCCAAAGAGCATCTGGAAGCCAATGGCGTAGATGTACTGGGCATTACCAATCACGGCATTTTCCATTCGATTTACTTCTTTGATCCAAATGGTCACCGTCTGGAACTGGCTTATGATGATGAAAAAGCACCACAGAAAATCGCCATGATTACCGAAGAAATGAAGTATGACATGCTGGAACAATGGAGCAAAACCAAACGCGCGCCTTCACATACCCACTTCCTGCATGCGGATGAATTAGACCATAGCGCTCGTGAAGTGAAGATGGACTCTTGAATTTTAAGAAAAGGATTTCTGATGAATAAAGTCATTGCCAATGCTCAGGAAGCTTTAGCGGATATCGTGGCAGATCATCAAACGCTCGCCGTTGGCGGATTTGGTTTATGCGGTATTCCTGAAGCACTCATTGAAGCTTTAAAAAATACTGGTGTGATTGGCCTGACCTGTATTTCCAATAATGCCGGTGTGGATGATTTTGGTTTGGGCAAATTGCTGCAAACTAAACAGATCAAAAAAATGATTTCTTCTTATGTCGGTGAGAACAAGAAATTTGAGCGCCAATATCTGAATGGTGAACTGGAAGTAGAGCTGACACCTCAAGGCACACTGGCAGAAAAATTACGTGCTGGCGGTGCTGGAATTCCTGCTTTCTACACTCAAACAGGTGTTGGCACATTGGTTGCCGAAGGCAAAGAAGTCCGTGAATTTGATGGTAAAGAGTTTATTCTGGAAAAGTCATTAACCGCAGATGTGGCATTGGTTAAAGCCTATAAAGCGGATAAGGCCGGGAATCTGATCTTCCGTAAAACTGCGCGTAATTTCAATCCTGAATGTGCCATGGCCGGTAAAATCACTGTGGCTGAAGTTGAACAGGTTGTAGAGATTGGTGAACTTGATCCGGATGATATTCATCTCCCTGGAATTTATGTAAACCGAATTGTTGTCAATGCTGCACCGGAAAAGCGCATTGAACAGATGACCTTAAAGGCAGGAGCATAATCATGGCCTGGACTCGAAATGAAATGGCTCAGCGTGCGGCACAGGAACTGGAAGATGGTTTCTATGTCAATCTCGGTATTGGCTTGCCAACCTTGGTCGCCAACTATATTCCAGAAAATATCAATGTCTGGCTCCAGTCTGAAAATGGCCTCTTAGGCATTGATGAATTCCCGACTGCAGAAACAGTTGATGCAGACCTGATTAATGCCGGTAAACAGACAGTCACTGCCCGCAAAGGTGCTGCCTTCTTCTCAAGTGCTGAATCCTTTGCCATGATTCGCGGGGGCCACGTGAATATTGCGATTTTAGGTGCGATGGAAGTCTCTGAAACAGGTGATCTGGCCAACTGGATGATTCCGGGCAAGAAAGTCAAAGGTATGGGCGGTGCCATGGATCTGGTAGCAGGCGTGCAGAAAGTTGTCGTTCTAATGGAGCATACGGCGAAAGACGGTTCACCGAAAATCGTTCCTCAATGTACTTTGCCGTTGACCGGTAAAGGTGTCGTCAATCGGATCATTACGGATCTCGGTGTTATAGATATTACTTCACGCGGAGTGGTTCTGGTAGAACTCGCTCAAGATGTCACGCTGGAGCAGATTAAAGCTGCAACTGGGGTTGAGCTCATTACAGATAGGCTTGAGGCTGCCTGATTAATAGTTGGTCACTTTTAACGATCTCTGTTTAGTTAAGATAATGTGAATCTGGTACAAGCTTTTATCTTTATTATCCTATACAAAAAAATAGCCTTAAATCTATTCGATTTAAGGCTATTTTCAATGAGGGTAATGGTAGGAGTTAAATTCCGAAGCCCATCAACTTTAAATCATCATACGTCTAAACAAATTTTACCAATATGTTTGCCATCACGTTGATATTCAAAAGCTGCCTGAATCTCTTCTAGCGGGAACACTTTATCAATCATTGGATGAATATCTGTTGCTTCTAGGGCTCTGATCATATCCTGCTGTTCAGAACGGTTTCCTACCGTCACGCCTTTAATGGTCAGCTGTTTCGCCATAATTGCCGCTGTGGGTACATCTCCACTGATCCCGGTAAACACGCCAATCAAGGTAATGTGTCCGCCTATACGAGAAGCTGCGATGGATTGAGCCAGCGTACCCGGTCCGCCAATTTCAACAACATGATCAACGCCCCGGTTGCCTGTCATCTCAAAGATTTTCTCACCCCAGTTTTCTTCTTCGCGGTAATTTACAACACCAGCAACGCCCTGTTCGAGAAGCCATTTCGCTTTTTCATTTGATGAAGTCGTTGCCCACACCCTTGCACCCATCTTCAGGGCAAATTGAAGTGCAAATATTGAAACACCACCTGTTCCAAGGATTAGCACATCGTCTCCAGCTTTGATTTTTCCTTCCACCACCAGTGCACGCCATGCGGTTAATCCAGCCGTTGGTAGGGTTGCTGCTTCATGATGAGTCCAGCCTTTGGGAGCATGAGTAAACCAGTTTTCTGGTCGCACTACATATGAAGTTGCATAGCCATCAATTCCATCACCTGGCGTATAGCTAAAATCAGCTTGCGGACACTCAGCTTTCACCCAGTTAGGGAAAAACAGGGAAACGACATGATCTCCAACAGCAAATTCAGTCACCCCTTCGCCAATTTCTTCAACGACCCCCGCGCCATCAACAGTCGACCTGATTCTGCAGGAAGAACTCCTATTGCGACGTTATAATCATGGAAATTAAGTGAGTTACTGAGAATTCGAACTCTAATCTCTCCATGACCGGGCTTTCCAGGATCGTTAATATCTGCCAATTCTATTTGATCTAAACCTGGTGTTTGACCTCGTAAAGCTGCTTTCATAAATTCGACTCTATTTATTAAGCGATTGGTTTGCCATCTTATAACTTAGATTATAACGTTGACGTAGTTTTCTCATAAACACGAACAAAAAACGTTTACATCTTTACCCAACCCTGAGAAAAAGATCTGAATGAACTTTTAAAAACTACCTTCTATCGAATTCAAAAAATCCATTCATCTCTCAATCAGAAAGACTAAAATTTCATCAACTCAAATGCCTCAATTAAACAATTATTCATCTAAATTTTAAGATCTCACTTCCTCTACAAATCGATTTTTTACATTCTTTCTTAAATTTTCTGGACTATGAAATAACATGAATAATATTGGAACAAGTAAAATTTTTTAAATCATTTCTGATTAAATTTTAATCAATTTATTCTATTTGAGGATTTTTACTCAGCAACAACTATAAAAAATGCGAAAATTTTTAAGTCTTTATTTATATCAATAAATTTGTCTAAAAATTATTTTATTTACATATATATCAATAATATGATTAAAATATAATAACATTAACTAATAATTAAAAATAATTAAAAATAAAATTATTTAACTGTTTCGTAAATTTTTTTAAGGTTTTTTTATTCAAAAAAAACTATAGTGGCGCAGCAGTTAGCCATCATTAAAAAAATAGGAAATGGATATGAAAACATCAAATAGTTTGGGTAAAGGAATAGTCGTAGCTGCCCTCATTGCTACTACACAAATGAGTTATGCAGAATTTAAAAGATTCTCTGTATCTACCGGATGGTTACATATCAAATCACAAGGAAATGCCAATCCGATGCGAATTAAAACTGGCGTGGAAGAAGGAAGATCTGCTCGAGTAGGAGATATTACAGGTGATACCATCCGATCAAATATTGATTACAACAAGACTGATTTAACACCAGCTGAACAAGGTCTAATTGGGACAATCACCAGACCATTTTTGAATTATCCATCAATGTTTGACTGGATGCGTGATGGTTTTTATAACGAATTCGGGGATGATCCTGAAAAATTAAGAGATGCATTAACCAGTTTAACCGGTACGGCTGAGATTTCTGGCTTATCAAACTGGAACTCAAATGCGGGTATAGAAGTCGAAGATATTGATACTTTGGGCTTAATGCTGGACTACTATGTGAATGAAAATGTTTCTCTGCAAATGATTGGAGGCATTCCACCAAAAGTCGATTTGAAGGGTAAAGGACAAGTCTACGCACCATTTTCAGCAGTAGGTCATCCTATCGCGCCAAACCAGAACTTATATTTGAAAAATGATATTCTCATTACTGACTTAGATAAATATGATACTGCTGCTTCTGCACGTGCTTGGACACCTGCACTTGAGGCGATTTATCACTTTGGCAAACCGGGTGTTAACAAGTTCCGACCTTATATCGGTGCCGGTGTCATGTTTGCTCATTACACTGATATTAAATTAAATGGCGGCGTTAAAAATGATCTGATTGCAGCTGGCCACATGATTCAAAATATCTATGATGGTGAAGCAGGAGCAGCGCTCGAGGGTAGAGTTTCAAGTGGAGATATCCGGGTAAAAACCACCGCAGATGATGCTATTGCACCTATCGTCTCCTTAGGTTTTAACTATGATTTAAACTCTAGCTGGTATGCCACTGCGTCGGTGTCTTATGCAAAATTAAATAATAAGACCGATATCACGGTGACCAATAAAAATACGGGCGAGAAACTGATTCAGGCCTCTACCAAAATTGATGTCGATCCGCTAATTTCCTATGTGGGTATAGGTTATCGTTTTTAATTTTCATCAATTCTTATTTTAATTTTTTCAAGCACTGTCCCTTCTTTCCTTTGAGGCATGCATGATTATGCCACCACACGATCCGTGTGGTTTTTTTTGCATGTCACATTTGTAAGGCTTTCATTATTTCCTATGAAAGCCTTTTTTACTATTTATCAATATGAACTACTTTTCGATATTCTGGATTTCATAAGGAATAGATAAGTCTTCACAATCTTGGCCACTTGCTTCTAGAGGTAAAAATTGTGTGCTCATGCTATGTTTCAGTACGCCTTTCGATGTGTAGTCAAACTGATACATCTGCTGATGAACATAAACCTTATTTTTTTCTAAAGTCGTTATTTCTTCCAGATCACAATTCAAGGCTTTCACAGGCACCTTATCCCCAAGTTCCTGTAACTCGACTAAAAAGTGACATGATGGATGCAGGATTGTTTTAGGCTGCTCTGATTGATTTTCCCAACGGACCTGTAAAACAAGCTGATTCACAACTTCATCAGATGGTGTAACTTCAAGTGACTGATTTTCTTCTATCACTTCTAAAGTAATCGGATCTAAAAATTGAAGAGTACGCTTAACCCCCTGACAATCATCTGTTTTTGGTTTTGACAGCCAAATTGAGTAAGAATCCTTTAAAGGAACTCTCTCAACCACAATATCCACTCCAGAAGGCGGTTTTCCTCCGGTTCCAGTTCCACCTTTTACGACACCTGCTGAAAACTCTTCTCCACAACCAGCTAACAACGTCGCGCAGACAATAGACAATAAAATTCTTTTTTTATGTATCACTTTGATATATCCCTAAACAAAATGTCTGATTCGCATCAGATTTTCCTTCATCCAATTCACTACGTTCTAAAGCCAGTTTGAATAAATCTTCAGAATACTTTTCCCATAATTCGAGTGAATGCTTTTTAAGAATTTCAACTGATTCGCTCGTCAGTTCATCTGCTCGTATACTCTCTTCTAAAAAGCTCGTTTGTTCCGGACAAAAAATATTATGTAAACCCGCCTGCATATGGCTTTGCAAATTATCGGTCAATAGCTTGCGTATATCTTGCGAAGATTGATCCGGAATAAAACTTCTTTTTTCTAAAATGACTTGTTTTTTTTCCTGCCTGACAATTCCAAGACGGACCAATTCATTTAGCACCGATCTGGGATGCATTTCCTTTGAAACCCTATGGACTAATTTTACAAATGAATCTTGATCTGGATTATGAAAAGGCAGCTGTTCTGACCACTCTTCTGCTACCCATATCCCGACTACTCGGCCAGGAATATTCAATGCTTCCGTTTTGCCGGTATCAGTAATTAAGTAGCCATCTTCAATTGCTTGTTTGAAAGTAGTGATATCTTTACGGTGCAATCCTGACAATAAGCTGATTGCAGATATAGTGGCTTTTTTCTCAAGAGTTTCCAGTTCATTCACGGCTTGCAAATAAAAGATAGGCTTTAAAGCGGCAGAAAATTCTGTATAGCCCACCCCGGAGCGAATAAGCCATTTCGTTAAATGGTTCATTAGCAACAAAACTTGCTGTAAATTAAATTCAGTATCGTTTGTGGGTGAACTGCTCATGGGGTCAATATTTTCCCAACTTCCAAAATAAAAAATTTTCTAAGGTTCCATATTTAAAGCTATTTTGATGAATCTTAGAAAGAGAAAAGAATTTATCTTAAAATCTCTCACAATAATAATAAAATCTAATAAATATCTCGACTCGGAAGTCTCTCTATTTAAATACATATCTGGAAAACTAAGTTTTATTCCAGTTTTTAAAATTATCCATTCAATATAAAACCTATCAGCAATTATCAATCATTATTCGCCTTTGAATAATTAAGTTTTAACTATGATTAATTAAATACTTTAAGTAATAAACTAATATTAAAAACTTTTTTCACCCTAAGCTCAATTTTAAGAGTTCTTAATATAAAAAAATGTGGTACATAAAAAAGCCACTTATATAAGTGGCTTTTTTATAACAAGAATTTTGGTGGAGATGGCGGGAGTTGAACCCGCGTCCGCCAACACTACGCTCGAGAATACTACATGCTTAGATATCGTCTATTGTTTTAACACCAAGAGACCCGACGAACAGGGTTCAAGGTGCGATCCTCTAGATTTGGTATAAAGCCCCGAGGCTTGACTCTATACGGACTTGTGTGCGTTCGCTTCAGTCGGGATCTCTAACCACAAGTATTCAGAGATGCGGACAAGCAGCCCTTAGGCTGCTAGAGCGTAAGTTTCGTCGTTTGCGACTATTTAAATGCAAATTTTATTTACGAGAGAAAATGCGCTCTCGGCATGCATCTATGAGTTTCATCATCGGCGTCGAAGCCAAGAACATCCCCAAAGTACAAGCTCATCATAGCATAACTGGCAAAAAATACGATGCATTTTCTACACAAATACACTTTTGAATGCGCCTGATTACATAATTGCGCTAATATTTCATAATTCAAGTCAGCATTTAAAAAAATTATGAGCTATTTATTGGCACTCGACCAGGGAACGACATCTAGCCGTGCAATCATCTTTAATGAACACGGACAGATTCAGGCAACAGCTCAACGCGAAACCCATATTCAGACCCCACACTCCGGTTGGGTCGAACAGGATGCACAGGAAATCTGGAGCTCGCAAATTGCAGTGGTACAACAGGCGCTTGCTACCGCCCGGATTCTGGCCAAAGATATTAAAGCGATTGGCCTGACCAATCAGCGTGAAACGACTGTGGTATGGGATTGTCGTAATGGGAAGCCTCTTGCACCAGCGATTATCTGGCAGGATCGTCGTGCAACAGACTGGTGTAATCAGCTGATACAGCAAGGCCAGATGGATCAGGTACAACAAAAAACCGGGCTACGGATTGATCCTTATTTCAGTGCTGGCAAGCTGGTCTGGTTATTGGAACATGTGGATGGCTTACGTGAACTTGCAGAACAAGGTCATGTCGCTTTTGGCACTATTGATAGCTGGCTGATCTGGAACTTGACCCAAGGGGTTGAGCATATCATCGAAGCCAGTAATGCGTCCCGTACCATGTTGATGAATCTGCATACTCAACGCTGGGATGAGGAACTACTAGACCTATTTAATATCCCTGCTTCAGTCCTGCCACGAATCATCAGTTCCGATTGTCATATTGCAGATACAGCACCGGGTTTGTTAGGAGCCACCATTCCCATTATCGGCATTCTGGGTGATCAGCAATCTGCCTTGTTTGGCCAGTCTTGTTTCGAACCCGGTATGGCAAAAAATACCTATGGCACTGGCTGTTTTATGCTATTTAATACCGGCCATGACATTCAGCTCAGCCAGAATAAATTGCTTTCTACCCTCGCCTGGCAGGTACAGGAACAGACCAGTTATGCCTTAGAAGGTAGTGTTTTTATGGCCGGTGCAGTGGTGCAATGGCTACGTGATGGGCTTGGCATCATTCAAAAAAGCAGTGATATAGAGAAGTTGGCCTGTAAAGTTGAAGATACTGACGGCGTGGTCTTAGTTCCTGCTTTTACCGGATTGGGTGCACCGCATTGGGATAGTGAAGCGCGTGCCCTGCTTTGTGGCATGTCACGAGGAACCAATAAGGCCCATATTGCCCGCGCCGCGCTGGAATCGATTGCCTTTCAGGTCTCCGATGTATTGACTGCGATGCAATCGGATATTGCCCATCCTTTAAAAGAACTACGCGTCGATGGTGGCGCCAGCTGTAATGATATGCTGATGCAGTTCCAGGCTGACCTGCTCAATGTTCCTGTCATGCGTCCAAAAATGCTGGAATCCACCGCTTGGGGTGCAGCAGCGATGGCTGGTTTAAAATCTGGCGTATTTTCCAGCCTTGATGAAATCTCTCAGTCCTGGCAGCTAGACCGGGCCTTTGAACCCAAAATGCAGAATGATGAACGTGAAGCACATTTAGCCAAATGGCAAAATGCTTTGAAACGGGCCAAATCAGATTTATAAGATGGCGGATTCAAGCGGCAAGTGCAACAGTATAAAAACCAGCCATAACTTCACTCGGTGTATACCAACCTAGTGTTTTTCTAGGACGATGGTTGAGTGCAAATTCTATCTGCTCTATTTGTTCGTTTG
>NZ_VPDQ01000024.1:0-44136 GCF_013417535.1 Acinetobacter sp. YH12241
CAATTACGCAAAATAATTCGGTACTATTAAACATCGGGACTAGAGTTTTAAGTTTTGTGTGGTAACTCAACTGATGGCTCTAGTCCTCTTATTTTTCAAGTCAATTTTTTATCCGCGATTCGGGTTAAATATAAAAAGATCAGTTAATTTCTGCAGTTATCTAAACAGCTCCTCATAAGCCAGATCAGGTCTAATTCCTGAAATTATGTATAAATTGAACCATATGGGATTTATTCATATCAGCGAATAAGCAAAGACAGCTGACAGCCGACACCCTCAAAATTCATGATCTATTTTTGCAATCTGACGCAATTTCCCTTAAAATATGCAACTTGCTGTAGTGATGCACGGCAGTCAATGTATTGAATTCTCATTACTTTGATTTTTATCAAGATATATAAGCATCTCGGAGAAATCGAATGGCTTTAACAAACGCAGATCGCGCAGAGATCATTGCTAAATTTGCTCGCGCTGAAAACGACACTGGTTCACCAGAAGTTCAAGTAGCTCTTTTAACTGCTCAAATCAATGACTTACAAGGTCACTTTAAAGAGCACAAACACGACCACCATAGCCGTCGCGGTCTGATCCGTATGGTTAACCAACGTCGTAAGCTTCTTGACTACCTAAATGGTAAAGACCACGGTCGTTATGTTGCATTGATCGGTGCTTTAGGTTTACGTCGTTAATTCGATTTAAACTTTATTTTCGGGTTTATTGCATGCCTTATGCTTTACAGCTGAAAACTAAAGTCGGTTTAGCCTTTGGCTAGATCAGGGGAAGGGGCGAATGTTCGCTCCTTCTTTGTGTTTAAAAATAGTGTTTATTTCTGGTGAGGTCGGCTTCTAAGCTTTGTCATTTACCCGTCCATTTGGACGTGAATGCCAAACCTTAGGGGTCTCCACTAGAATAAAATCAGGAAAAAATAAAACATGTCGATGTTTAATATTGTTCGTAAAGAATTCCAATTTGGCCAACATCAGGTTGTCCTAGAAACAGGTCGTGTTGCGCGTCAGGCCAATACCGTATTGATTACCATGGGCGGCGTAACTGTATTAGTTGCTGTTGTTGCTCAACCAACTGCTAAAGCAGGTCAAGACTTTTTCCCACTGACTGTTAACTATCAAGAAAAACAATATGCAGCTGGCCGTATTCCTGGTGGTTACGGTAAACGTGAAGGCCGTGCATCTGAAGCTGAAACGCTGATTTCACGTCTGATCGACCGTCCAATCCGTCCATTGTTCCCAGAAGGTTACTATAACGAAATCCAGGTGACTGCGACTGTTGTATCTTCTGACAAGACTATGGAAGCTGACATTGCAGCAATGCTGGGTACTTCTGCAGCACTTGCGATTGCAGGTACACCATTCCGTGGTCCAATCGGTGCGGCACGTGTGGGTCTGATCAACGGTGAATACGTTCTAAACCCAAGCTTTGAACAATTGAAAGAAAGTGATCTTGATCTTGTCGTTGCAGGTACGGAATCTGCAGTACTGATGGTTGAATCAGAAGCGAAAGAACTTTCAGAAGACCAAATGCTGGGTGCAGTATTGTTCGGTCATGATGAAATGCAAATCGCGATCCAAGCAATCAAAGAATTCGCGACCGCAGCTGGTGCGAAAGAATCAACTTGGATTGCTCCTGAGAAAAACGAAGACCTTCGTGCAAAACTGAAAGAAGCATTCGAAGCGAAAATCTCTGAAGCATATACCATTGCGGTGAAACAAGACCGTTATGCAGCACTTGATGCACTTCAAGCAGAAGCGCTAGCTCAGTTCGTTCCAGAAGGTGACGAAACTGGTCTTGCTGATGATGTAAACGAATTATTTGAAGATCTTAAATACCGCACCGTACGTGACAACATCCTGTCTGGTAAACCACGTATTGACGGTCGTGATACTAAAACTGTTCGTGCCCTTGACGTACAAGTTGGCGTATTAGACCGTGCTCACGGTTCTGCATTATTCACACGTGGTGAAACTCAGGCATTGGTCACTACTACTCTGGGTAATACTCGTGATGCGTTGATGGTAGATACCTTGGCTGGTACTAAAACTGACAACTTCATGCTTCACTACAACTTCCCTGCATATTCTGTAGGTGAAACAGGTCGTGAGTCTGGTCCTAAACGTCGTGAAATCGGTCATGGCCGTCTGGCTCGTCGTGGTGTTCAAGCCGTGCTTCCAGCAGCTGACCGCTTCCCGTACGTAATCCGTATCGTATCTGACATCACTGAATCTAATGGTTCATCTTCAATGGCATCTGTATGTGGTGCTTCTCTATCCTTGATGGATGCCGGTGTTCCACTTAAAGCACCAGTTGCGGGTATCGCAATGGGTCTAGTGAAAGAAGGCGAACGTTTCGCAGTACTTTCTGACATCCTGGGTGATGAAGACCATCTTGGTGATATGGACTTTAAAGTAGCGGGTTCTGCTAACGGTATTACTGCGCTGCAAATGGACATCAAGATCGAAGGTATTACTGAAGAGATCATGGAAGTTGCATTGAACCAGGCTTATGCAGGTCGTATGCACATCCTGAACGCGATGAATCAAGTAATTTCACGTGCTCGTCCAGAAATTTCTATGCACGCGCCGACTTTTCAAGTGATCAACATCAACCCTGACAAGATCCGTGACGTGATTGGTAAAGGTGGTGCGACTATCCGTCAAATCACTGAAGAAACTAAAGCTGCGATTGACATCGAAGATAACGGTACAGTACGCGTATTTGGTGAAACTAAAGCTGCTGCACAGGCTGCGATTGCAAAAATCCAGGCACTGACTGCTGAAGTTGAGCCAGGCACAATCTACACAGGTAAAGTGATTCGTATCGTTGAATTCGGTGCATTCGTGAACATCCTGCCAGGTACTGACGGTCTGCTTCATATTTCTCAAATCTCTAACGAACGTATTGCCAACGTGGCTGACGTATTGAAAGAAGGTCAGGAAGTGAAAGTACAAGTTGCTGACGTTGACAACCGTGGTCGTATTAAATTGACCATGAAAGACATCGAACAAGCATAATTCGATTACTTTTAAGTCTGAAAAAGCCTGCATCATGCGGGCTTTTTTATTTGGACAGATTCTTTATTTAAGAACCGAAATCATTTAATAATCACATTGTAGATAAAACGGATGATTAAACCTTATATTGAAACATTCTTGGTTGAGAAAGCTGTTCTCATTTAGGTAAGCGGATCGGCTTCAGAGTTTTTCAGCATGCGATAAATCTCGTCTTTCAGTTTTAGTTTTTTGCGTTTAATCGCATCGATATCATCATTGATATGATTGACTGGATCGAGTTCAAGCTGGCTAATCTGTTTGTCCAATTCACTATGTTCCTCAAACAGTCGGGCAAAGTACGGATTTTCCTCACGTAATTGCACAATTAAATCACGGTATTCTGGGAACATATATTTGATCTTTTTATTGCAGTCTTTGGTTTTCATAGGGATATTTATCACTCAAAAAATAAAAGAAAAAAAGCAAAATATGCCCTAGTCCGCATTGATCTAACTCAAGCAGACCGGACATTAAAACGCATTACTTGAAATGCAGATGTTTCACCTCACGACGTAATTCCTGCACTTCATCAATGAGATCCAGCATCATGGCAACGGCACTAAAGGAAGCATCAAAATCACGCTGCAAACGGTAAGCCCGTTGTGCTCGAGTAATATCTTCCCCGAGGAAGGTACCAGGATGCGTTTTAGAACGGTTCGGCAAAATTCCATGTTCAATGAGTTGCATCACCCATTCCGGACTTTGGCCACATGCTTCAGAAAAGTGGAACAAATCAAAGGTACGATCATCCATGATTTCAGAGGGGATATAACCGTTGGAAAAGTTTTCTCTATATTGAATTGTAGTCATAGCTCTACTCCTTAAACAGCCAGGCTTGAGACATTCAGAAAGGAAGGTCGTCCTGAAGTAGGGGAATGCCATAATATTTTATGGCCGCTGCGCTGTGCCCTAACGGTATGAGATGCTAGTTGAACCAGCATCCTGCCTAGAAGAGGAACTCCTATCCTATGGAAATCCTGCTTGAACCTGAACAGCTCAGTCTGAGCAGGGAAACAAAGATCTAGGCGGGCATCTGTTTTTATAGTTTTATCTGTCATTTGCAAACCATCCGCTGTTTGCAACACACATTTACCCATGCCTATGAATTGAGGAATACATGTCGCATGAATACTCCGTTTCAGAGTCCTTAGCAGATTGAATTGCAGCTGAAGATAGATCATTGTGTGAATAAAAAATAACCGTCTTCAATTCATTATTATGAGTTTGCGCTAAGGGAAACAGTTTTTATTTGTACTTAATTGTTTCAAATCATAACCATTAAAAAAGCCCCTGAAACAGGGGCATGGAAAACTGACAAAAATTAGTATTTTATCCAGGTCACACTGCGTCCGATAACCGAAACGCCTACATAACCACGCAGGGTCAGGCGTTTGCCATTGGCGCTTAAACGTGCTTTACCTTTGTAAACTTTACCGCTGATTGGATCAAGTATCTTGCCATCATGGAATTCGCGAGGTTTTTTGGGGTCTGCCTTAAAATCCCAGATAAATGGCAAGCCAATAAATGGTTTATTCTTAAGCTGTCCTGGACATTTGCTACAGATTCCCAGTCTTTCTGCACCTGGCAGGCTACGGGTTTCTACGATAATTCCCTCATAGCTGCCATCTGGTTTTTTACGGATTTCGACATCAGCACGAGAATAACCGGATTGATCATCGATAGTCTTCCATTTCCCCAGTAGTGGATCTTCAGAAGCAAAGCTTAAACCTGCTGCTGTTGCCAATGTGATCCCCATCATTAAGCGACTTAAAATTTTCTTCATAACATGCCTGTTGATCAATGATTATTCGTATTAGATTTATTACTCTAATTTATTCATAAAATGTAACGAAATCAATAGCACAAAATGTGATGAGATTGGCATAAAATTAATGAATTCATGTGAATTATCACATGACCTAAAATAAAAAAGCTCCTAAGGAGCTTTTATTAATACTCTGAATTCGAAACTAGTTTTTAATCCAGGTCATATTGCGTCCGACCGGTGCACCTTCAGCACGACTATGAATGGCAAGATGCCTGCCATTATTTTTCAGGCGGGCACGAGCCTGATAAAGCTGACCAGAAACTGGGTCGAGCAGAGTGCCGTTAATAAATTCATTGCTATGCTCGGGATGACTACTCAGTCCCTTAAGCATCGTCAGTCCAATGAGCGGCTGATCCTTCAATGCGCCTTTGCATAGGGTGCAAGTCTGCTGTCGAGCTGCCCCTGGAATCTCACGAACATGCACAATTTTGGCAATATAGTGATTCTGAGCATCCTTACTAATCACCACATCTGCCAGGGAATAACCAGTACGGTCATCAATGGTTTTCCAGTGGCCAAGTAATGGGTCACTGTTGGCGAAAGCAGATAGACTGATGGTGCTTGCTGCTGTAAGAATGATAGAACAAAGCAGTTTGAATCTCATTGCCACATTACCCCATGCTATTGAAAATATATTTAACTTCTTAAAGGCATAAAAAAATTATGGGATTAATATAGCGTGAAAAATACACTAAATACCAGTCAATAATCACATTAAATTAAGAAAAATGAATATGAGTTAAAAATTACGTTCATTCAGCATGATGAGAATGAGTAAGTATTTACGTGATAAGGAATGGGATAAAGATAATGATTTTAAGCTGTCCAAGCCTTTGATCTGGCCAGACAGCTTACAGATGAGAATTTATAAAAACATGAGATTTACTCGACTTTCACCCAAGACACTGTACGTCCGAGCATGGGTGTACCTACATAGCCACGAAGCGTTAGCACATTGCCTCGGGAATTCAGCGTTGCCTTACTTTTATAGATATTGCCGGTTAGTGGATCGAGAATTGAACCATTAACGAATTCATTTTTCTTTTCTGGATTTGGTTTTAGACCTGATAAGACAGATAGACCCAGAATAGGTACGTCTTTCAGTGCCCCCTTACATTTAGAGCAATGGGTATGTGCGAGACGATTTGGAATGGCATGGATACGAACGACTTTCCCCTGATAAGTACCATCATTGAGTTTACTGATTTCAACATCAGCACGCGCATAGCCCGTTTTGTCATCAATGGCTTTCCATGTCCCCATGATTTCGGCTGCATAGCTGAAGCTCTGCGCAGCACATAACATCACACCCATTAAATATCGAAATTTCATTTAAAATCTTCCACTTATTTTTTTTGATTTTTTACTTTGAAAATACCGTTGATCTTCTGATTCTATCGGTGTGCAAATTTTAATCATGAGGCAAGCTTGAAATTAAGTACATTTGTCTTTTTTTTATGAGGAATTTTGGTCAATATTTTATGAAAATATAAAATGAAAAAAGCACTCAATATTGAGTGCTTTTTTTGAGTCGAGCAGGGGCTGTTATTAACTGAGGTGTTCACCAAACAGGCTCAAAGCTTCTTCAGCCGTAAAAATATAACGGCTATTACAGAACTGACAGTCCATCTCAATTGGATTCTGGAATTCTAAAGTTTCACGAACCGATTCTACACCAATCTGCTGTAAGGCAATCGCACAACGTTCTTTAGAACAGGTACAGCCAAACTGCAAATGTTCTACTTCTGGTAAGCGCACTTCTTCTTCGTTATATAAACGATAGAGAATTTCATTGGCCTCCAGAGTGACCAGTTCTTCTGTTTTTAATGTTTCAGTCAGCATGGTCAGACGTGGCCATAAGTCTTCATCGACACGGCGTTGTTCTTCTTCACTGTTACGCGGTAGCAATTGAATCAGCAAACCACCTGCACGGTTGTTGTCACTGGCCAGCACGATACGTGTAGGAATCTGGGCAGACAGGTCATAATATTGCATCAGACAGCCAGCCAGATTTTCCTGATCAAGCGGAACAATACCCTGATAACGTTCACCAAATTCAGGCTCGATATTGATAAACAGCACTGGATTAGTCAGTGATTTTAAAACTGTGCTGCTATCTTCTGCTGCCTGAAAGTGTGGATCTTCTTCGTAATCCGCCAGTGCACGTACTTCACCGCGATGGTTACATTCAGCCATTGCCCATTTAAATGTGCCTGAAGCCTGAATTTGTAGGCTGATACGCCCTTTAATTTTCAGGGTGCTGGCCAATAGTGCAGTGGCGCTCAGCATTTCACCTAACAGGATTTTTACTGCAGGCGCATAGTCACGCTGGGCCAAAATTGTTTGTAAAGCTTCTTCAAGATGCACCACTTCACCACGAACAGGGCTATCTTCAATAAAAAAGCGTTGGCGTAAATCAGACATAAAATTCTCCATAACCCTGCTTTAATGGTGGCATTATTGTAAAACACAAGTTATGCCAGATCATCTCTTATGGCATCAATTCCTGAAGCGTTGTTGTCCTGTTGCGTGTCCGTATCCTGTTCTGGTGCTTTTTTTAGCTGATCCTGAGCAAGAAGATGCTCCAGTTCTGCCAGTGTATTCCTTGAGCCTGCGAAATTAAACGGACTCTCCGTATCCGGATGAAATTGACGATTGAGCAGTTTCTGATCATGAGTATGAAACTCATGGATCTTTTGTTGCGCCTGTTCTTCAGACAGTCCGCTCAGCTGAACTAGCAGACACTGACTTAGTTCTAGTGCAGAAGCATAGGTTTCTCGCCAGATTTGTTCCACGCCCAGCTCCTGAAGTAAATGGACATGATGCCGGTTACGTGCCCGTACCCATAAAGACATGTCAGGATAATTTAAGCGCAGATGTCGGACGGTCAGCAGTGAATCTTCAATATCATCAATGGCGACAATCACATGCTGAACCGTATCCAGATGTGCCTGAGCTAAAGCCTCTGGCTCAGTCGCATTGGCCTGATAGAAGGTAATACCGTAAGAGGTCAGCAATTCAGTTGCTTCGATATTGCTGTCCATTACACTGAATTTTTGCTGCTGTTGCAGCAAAATACGGGCAATGATCTGGCCAAAACGGCCAAAACCGATTAATAAAATTGGTGTGGTATTTGGTGGAAGGCTTTCAATGTCAAAGGTCGCTGCCAAATGATTTTGCCGATCCAGTCGTGGCAGAATCTGGTTATGCAATAACCAGTAAAATGCCGGTGTGAGTAGCATGGATAAACTTGCCATCCACATCAATGGGGAGAGCAGGGTTGGAGTAACGATCTGCTGCGAAAGCGCAATGATGAGTGCCAGAAAAGCGAACTCACCACTTTGTGCCACACTGGCGGCCAGTAGCGTACTGTTGCGCCAACTATGCTGATAATAACGTGCCAATCCTAAGGTAATCGCAAATTTAATCAGGATCAGCGAAAGTGTTCCGGCAATAATCAATACGGGTTGCGTCAGCACATCGGCAAACTGCAATGACATGCCCAGACTGATAAAAGCCAACCCAATCAATAAACCGCTAAAAGGCTGCAGACTCTTTTCAATCGAAATCCGGAAATCAGAATCTGCCAGTAACATACCGGAAAATAATGCTGCCAGGTACAGATTCAGTCCCAGCGTATCCATCAGGACTAGTAAGCCCAAGAAAATGACAATGGTAACAATGCTATGCAATTCATGACGACCACTTTTGGCAATCCAGCGATAGAGCGGCTGCATGAAATAGCGGTTACATAGAAATAAGCCAGTAAAGGTAGCCATCATGGCAGCAAAATAAGCTATGCCATGTTCTGTTGAACTGACCCCAGCAAAAAGCGGAATCGCTGCAATGATAGGAATTGCAATCAGTGCATGAATCAGGGTGTTGGCATAAGCGGATTGACCATAACTGGTCGCCAGTTGTTGCTGATTATTTAAAAACTGGGTCACCAACGTCATGGCAGAGAGGCTGCCGGCCAGTCCGATGACAATGCTGGAAACCAGATGCTGATCGAGAAAGAACCAGGCCAGCAGGCTCAAAATCAGGGCCGTGCTCAGTACCTGTAAAATGGCCATAAACCACAGGGGTTGCCCAAGCTGAAGAATTCGTTGTGGTCTGAGTTGCAGACCAATCCAGAACATTAGGGCCAACAGGCTGATTTGAATAAAAGTCTGCATCACCTCAGGAGCAGAGATCAGCGCTAAGGCACTCGACCCAATGATTAAACCTGTCAGTAAATAGCCCAGCACTGTTGGCAGTCTGAGTTTATGGCTCAGTGGCACCATGAACAGTGCAATCGCCAGAACCAGCGCTATTTGTAACAGTATCGACATTTTTCCGCCTTAAATTTTATTTTCATCCAGTCTTAAAGTTGAGCCTTTATCAAATGAAGATGGTCTCAATATTTTAGCTGAGTTCTTGTGGATCGATATCCAGTGTCAGCTTCATATTGGATGGCTTATCCTGTAACAGGTTTTGCCACCAGCTACGGACATAATAATGCAAACGGGCACGGTCTGCGGACAATAGCACCATATGGGATTGATAGCGTCCGGCTTTGCGTTCCATCGGGGCAGGAATGGGACCCCAGATGTCCAGCACCAGATCGGGATATTGCCTGAGCAGGGCAGCATGTTTCTGTAAGAATTCGGTATTTTGTGCCTGATCTTTGGATTCACAGCGAATCAGCACGGCATAACGAAAAGGAGGCATCTGGGCGATTTGCCGTTCGGTCAAAGTCTGCTTGGCAAAAGCGCGGTAATTTTCAGTGACTAAGGTATTCAGCAGCGCATGATCAGGTCTTAGGGTCTGTAAATATACATCCCCTTTATGTTCCCCACGTCCTGCACGACCTGCGACCTGTACGATCAATTGTGCTGTACGTTCTGTGGCCCGGAAATCAACGCTAAGAAGACCAGAATCGATATCCAAAATTGCAACCAGCGTGACATAAGGAAAATGATGGCCTTTGGCGAGCATCTGCGTGCCGAGCAGAATCGCAGGCTCACTTTTCTGAATCTTGTCATAGATCTTTTGCCAACTACCGACCCGGCTGGTTGAGTCGCGATCGACCCGGATCACTTCAAAATCTGGAAAAAGCTCATTCAGATGTTCTTCAACTTTTCCAGTCCCCATGCCTAAAGTGGCCAACTCCTGATGCTGGCATTGCGGACACTGTTCAGGCATACGATGAATGGTGCCGCAATGATGACAATGCAGATGTTGATAAGGTTGCCGGTGCACAGTGAAATTGGCATCACAGTTCGGACACTGCGCCTGCCAGCCACAACTGCCACAAATCAGTACGGGCGCATAACCACGACGATTCAGGAAAATGAGTACCTGTTCTTTTTTAGCCAGGCGCTTTTTGATTTCTTCAATCAGATGCAGGCTGATGCCATGCTGCTTTGGCGCTACTTTTAAATCCAGAATATGGATTTTCGGCATTAGCGCTGTACCCGCGCGTTGATTCAGTTCCAGTACCTGCATTTTACCTTGCTGCACCAGTGCATAACTGTCAATGCTGGGTGTTGCCGAACCCAAGAGGACTGGACATTGCTGTAAATGTCCCCGGTACAATGCCACATCACGGGCATGATAGCGAAAGCCTTCCTGCTGTTTAAAAGACAGGTCATGCTCTTCATCCAGAATGATCAAACCCAGATTCGGCATCGGTGTATAAATCGCAGAACGGGTGCCAAGCACAATGGAAGCTTTACCGGTTTCAGCGGCTTGCCAGGCTTGTAAGCGTTTACTGTCATTCAGGCCAGAGTGAAGCAGGGCAATATGACAATGGAAACGGGACTGAAAGCGGCTAATCGTTTGTGGCGTCAGTCCGATTTCAGGTACTAGTACCAGTACCTGCTTGCCCTGTTTAAGTACTTGTTCCATGATCTGAAGATAGACTTCAGTTTTGCCGCTGCCAGTCAGGCCATCAAGTAAAAAGGCCTGATATTGCTTGCGGTATTTCAGCACTTGCTGAATCGCATGCTTTTGTTCCGGATTGGCCGTTAATGGCATCTGGGCCAGTTGTACAGGTTGCGGGCTAAAATCCTGTGCTTCCAGTACACATTCGCAAATCCCTTTTTTTTCGAGCGCTTTTAAAGTCGCTGTTTCTATTCCGGCCAGATTTAAGAGATTCTCAGTTGTTCCCACCGGATGTAGTTTTAGAATCCGATAGGCTTCCTGTTGCCTCTCGGAACGGCGAACCTTGGCTTCAGCCTCATGATCCAGCAATTTCCAGTTTCGGGCCAGCAGGTTATAAGGTTTGCCCTGACGCAATAAGGTCGGCAAGGCAGTCTGGATCACTTCCCCGATAGGAAACTGGTAATACTGTGCTGACCAGGTCAATACACTTAAAACCTGGGAATTGATAATGGCACGGTCATCTAAAAGCTCGGTAATTGCTTTCAGTTTGAAACTGGGATCAATCGGAGCATCTAGCGGTAATTTTTCAGTAATCACGCCGACCAGATTTTGCCGGCCAAAAGAAACCGCGACTCGGGCACCCACTTCTGCCTGCTGATATTGTTCCTGACTCAAGCTATAGTCAAAACAGTCAAACAGATGCACCGGCACTGCAACACGAACACGATAAATAGGGGCAGTAACGGGAACAGAATTTGGCATAGTAACAGAGTGGGTCCTGATGAAATTTCGTCGTGCTCAAAGTTCAGTTATGTTAGAGTGAGCAGATAATTTATATTGAAGAATATGAATGATTTTGATGGTCTGACGCAACAGCGTTAAGCAAAATTTTGGAAAATTAGAGCATTACAATGCCTGCATATCAGTTTACTGCGCTTGACGCTTCAGGGAAGCAGCAAAAAGGCGTGCTTGAGGGGGATTCAGCACGACAAATCCGGCAACAGCTTCGGGATCAGGCGCTGATTCCGGTCTCTGTAGATCCGGTTGAGAAAAAAGACCAGCACTACCGTCGCAAATGGTTTGAAAAAAGCATTACTGCTTATGATTTGGCTCTTATGACCCGACAACTCTCGGTACTGGTCGCTGCCGCAATTCCGCTGGAAGAAGCCATTCGCGCCGTCGGCAAGCAGAGCGAAAAAGTTCATGTGCAAAATCTGCTGATGTCAGTACGTTCTAAAGTGCTGGAAGGACATAGCTTGGCTCAGGCGCTACAACAGTCTGGACGTTTTCCAGAGCTGTATATTGCCACCATTGCGGCTGGTGAACGTTCTGGTCACTTGGACCTGATTCTGGATCAGTTAGCTGACTATACCGAAAACCGTTTTGCTATGCAGAAAAAGATTCAAGGGGCGATGATCTATCCGATTATTTTGCTCTTGATGTCTTTTGCAATTGTGATGGGCCTGATGACCTATGTAGTACCGGATATCGTCAAGACCTTTGATCAAAGTAAAGATGCCTTGCCTTGGATTACAGTGACTTTAATGAAAGCCAGCGATTTTATCCGGATCGCGTGGCCATTTTTATTGATAGGGAGTGCGGTAGGTATTTTTCTTCTGGTACGGTTTTTAAGAACAACGGCTGGGCATTATGCTTTTGATCGTCTGACTCTGAAACTACCTTTATTCGGAAAATTATCACGTGGCATTAATGCTGCCCGTTTTGCCAGTACTCTATCGATTCTGACTCAGTCTGGTGTGCCATTGGTGGATGCCTTACGCATCGGGGCAGCGGTAAGTAATAACTGGGTGATCCGGGATTCGGTTAATTTGGCTGCTGAAAAAGTCACTGAAGGCGGGAACCTGGCTACCCAGCTGGAACGTAGTGGTTATTTCCCCCCGATGATGGTACAAATGATCAAAAGTGGTGAAGCCTCGGGGGAGCTGGATCGTATGCTGGAACGGGCATCGACCATGCAGGATCGGGAAGTGACCACACTGATTTCGACATTACTTGCGCTTCTGGAGCCGCTGATGCTGGTACTCATGGCCAGTATTGTGCTGGTAATTGTGATCGCGGTGATGCTGCCAATCGTCAATATGAATAATATGATTTAAATAACATGTGTAACGTCTACGAAGAATTGAAAGTGCCTGAAACTTTCTAAAGATGAATGAGAGATATTGAATGAAAAGGAATCCAAATCAAGCCAAAGCCCCTTCAACTACAGCTGTTAAACCTACCGTACGTGTGAGCCAGTTACGTGCCCATCGTGCCTCAGGTTTTACCCTGATTGAAGTAATGGTGGTTATTGTTATTCTCGGTGTGCTTGCGGCCCTAATTGTTCCAAATGTAATGGGACGCGGTGAAAAGGCTAAAGTGGATACCACAGTCATCAAATTGCAAAGTATTGCGGGTTCACTGGATCAATATAAGCTGGACAATGGCAAATATCCAAGCATGCAGGAAGGTGGTCTGGATGCGCTGGTAAATCAGCCGGCAACAGCGAAGAACTGGCTCCCAGGCGGCTATGTGAAAGGTGGTTATCCAAAAGACAGCTGGGATAATGACCTGCAATACGTGATTCCGGGAACTAACGGCCGTGCCTTCGACTTGTATTCTTTTGGTGCTGATGGACAGGCGGGTGGCGAAGGAACTGATGCTGATATTTATTACCAACCTTAACTGATAATTATTATAAATTAGTAGGTTATTGAATATATCACTTCACTTGATTGATTGTTTCAATATTGGGTGAAGTGATAATAACTCTCAATCATAAAATATAATATAAATAACTGAATTTAATGCTATTACTATAATATTGATGATTTGATAGTTATAATAAGAATTATTCCCATATTTATCTATTACAATTATCGTAAAATGTGAATAAATATAGACTTTCTATTTACAAAAAATAGCTCATAATATTCTTAATGGCCCTTTTTTAGCCAAAGGAGAATGGTATGAAAGCATTAATATTGTCGGATGAAATAAACCAGTTTCATTGGTCGATGCTGAAATCTGTTCTTTTGGTTTTAAGCATTCTTCCAGCCAGCCAAGGAATTTTGCATTTATGGCAGACCACTGAAGGCAGCAGCCAGATTATGGTGGGTTTCTTTGCCATTAGCATGATGAGTACCTTATTCGTACTATGCTTCTGGTCAGCATTAAAAGCATCTGTCGTGCAGTTTAAACAAGAACAGGCTTCTGCATTTGAAAACGGTATTGTACAGATCTATCGTTATATTCCAATGTTGTCACTGGCGAGCATGTTATCTTATCTGGTGATCCAGTTTTAATAACATTCTTAATAAATATATAGATAAAAAACGAGGCATGAACCTCGGTTTTTTATCGCCCCTCTCTTTTTAAAAGAGGGGCTTTTGAGAGAACTATCTTCTAGACTTAAAGCTGATATCCACTTTACGTGGGCGGAAGCGCCAACCTAGTAATAAGAGCAATACGGAGAAAATCAGCACTGGCCAGTCGCTGAGTTTCATGTAGAGCGTTTCACCCTGCATGGCGGGTAGCTCACCGCGGAGTATAGCTTCTTTATCCATAGGTGCACGTTTCACAATATGGCCATTGTGGTCGATGAACGCAGTTACCCCAGTATTGGTAGCACGAATAAACCAGCGACCATTTTCCTTGGCCCGCATTTGTACCATCTGTAAATGTTGCTGTGGACCGGCAGTGCCAGTAAACCAAGCATCATTAGATACGGTCACCAGAAAATCGCTTTGGCTGGCATTACGACGAGTCAGGTTTGGATAAGCCACTTCATAGCAAATCGCTGCACCTAAAGGATGGTTTTTCACATTTAATGGTTTCTGGATATCCGCACCACGCGAGAAACCACTCACCGAAGGGTCGTTTTGCAGAGCTGGCAGTACCCAGCTGAGTGCGCCAGAAAGTGGAATATATTCCCCAAAAGGCACCAGACGCTGCTTCTTATACAAACCACTCGACTCATTACCGGTCGCCATGATGCTATTGTAATATTTTGGCGTGCCTGCTTCCTGTGACTCAGCCAGATCCCAGAACGGAATACCTGTGACCCAAGCTGTTCCAGATTTTTCTGCCTGAACTTTCATGGCATCCAAGAAAGGTTCGATGTCGGTCTGGAACATCGGAATCGAAGATTCTGGCCAGACAATTAGGTCACGTCCCCATTCAGTCTTGCTCAGATTGGCATAGATCAGCAGAGTTTTTACCTGATATTCAGTTAACCATTTCAGGTCCTGAGGAATATTGCCCTGGATCAGAGAAACGGTGAGCGGCTTTTCATTTTTTTCTTGCACGAAAGTCAGTTGTGCAGCACCCCAGGCACCCAATAACAAGAGTGCAGAAGGCACGATCCAGAAGACCCGTTTACTTAAGATTTCAACCAGCGCACAGGCCAGAACAATCACTACAAAGGACACCCCAAATACACCAAATAAAGGCGCATAGGCATCCAGATAAAGCTCAGTAAAAGCGTAACCTGCAAATAACCATGGGAAACCGGTAAATACCCAGGTTTTGGCCCATTCAAAGATCACCCAAAGTGGTGCGAAGGTAAGAGGTGTTTCTGGGAAAAATCGACGATAAATGAAAGTCTGAAGCGCAGTAAACAGTCCCATGACAATCGCCATGATCAGGATCATGATTACGCTCAGGAAAGAACTGGTATCGCCATACACATGAATAGAGGTATAGAGCCAGAATGCACCCACAAACCACAATCCAATCCCATAAGCCCAGCCAATGCCAAAGGCCTGTTTCGCACTACGACCACGGACGCAAGCATACAATAAAGCAGGAGACAGAATCGCCAGCCACCAGTAATGATAAGGTGCCAGTGCCAGGCTAAAAATAGCGCCGGCAAATAAGGCAATCAATACAGGATAAATTAAGGCTAGCTGCTTTTGCTGCTGGGCTGGATTTAATAGCTTATCGAAATATGCTCTCATTGGCGCACAGCTCGAATTAAACGAATAGAACGTGAATCTGCCTCAAGAATGGTAAATTGCCAGTTTTCCAGTTCAATCGTCTGACCTTCCAAATCATTTACCAGACCAATTTCTTGTAATAACAAACCGCCCATGGTTTCAACTTCATCATCGGAGAAATTGGCATCTAGCATATTGTTAAAATGCTCGATTGGCGTCAGCGCTTGTACTACCCAGGTATTGGCTGTCTTCGGGTCTTGATCCGGAACAATATATTGTGCTTCTTCATCCGCAATATCATGTTCGTCTTCAATTTCACCCACAATTTCTTCGAGAATATCTTCTAGGGTCACCAGACCTGAAGTTGTACCGTACTCATCAATCACTACCGCAATATGAGTCTGGGTATTTTTCAGCATACGTAGAACCTGATCCGAACGTGCACTTTCCGGCACAAACAGCGGCTGACGCATCAAGGCACGAATATCGACTTTGGAAGAAGGCTCGGTCAGGAAAGGAAGCAGATCTTTGGCCAGTAAAATACCAACTACATTATCCGGTTGATCCGATGAGAACACAGGGAATCGCGAATGCGCAGATTCAACTAAAACATGCAGAATTTCCAGAAGTTGGTCATCTTCCTGCAAGCTAATCATGGACGTTCTTGGCGTCATGACTTCACGAATTTTGGTGGCTGGCAGATCCAATACGCCTTCCAGCATTGCAACAGTATCGGGTTCTAAAAATCGACGTGAATCTTGTACTAATTTTAGCAGTTCGTCGCGAGTTTCGGGTGCAGTTCCCAGCCATTTACGTAAGCCGCGCATACCCCACGACGGGCCTGATTCCTCGTGCATGATCTTTCCTAAAGACTCTTAATATCTAAAAAAACGTGATTTTATCATACCGCAGAAAATACGCTTGTCTATTGTAATTATGCTGCGCAGACTTGATCGCGCGGGTCAGTATGGTTTTGTGAATTGGTTCAAAGCGCGGGCTGCAATGCGATAGCCACTTTATGCTAAAATAAGGCTGATCTTGAATTCCTGAGTCTGTCGATGTCTGAAGCCGAAATTACGCCAAGCCTGCAATTGAATACCCGTGGATTACGCTGCCCTGAGCCAGTCATGATGTTGCATCAAGCCATCCGTAAGTCTAAAGCTGGTGATGTAGTTGAAGTTTTTGCTACGGATAATTCGACCTCTTGGGATATTCCAAAATTTTGCATGCACCTCGGCCATGAACTGCTACTCCAAGAGGAGCGTCTGGATGAAAATGGCAATAAAGAGTTCCATTATCTGGTGAAAAAAGGCGGTTAAGAGATTTTTTGGGCAGATGAGTGATTCATTTGCCCATATTGTTGAAAGATTAAAATGAAAAGAAAGCTATTTTTTTTGAATACTTGATCTGCTTGAAGTTCCTGACTTTCAGAAAATAAAAATTTGATATTCAAGCCTCTTCCAGAATTACAGTGATGAATCGGAACCATGGCCAGACCAATGAATCTAGGCTGGATATAAATAATTCACTATAATGCCGCAAAAATATTTATAACAATTAAAAATGATAAAAAATCATATCGCTCAAGTATTAGAGCAATTGGGTCTTAGTGCACAGAAGCGTGCTTTGCTTGTTCAGTTTTCCCATCAAAAACTTAATTCTGAAGTTTTTCTGCAACGTATTGATGGCCAACATGTCCTGAATCAGGGACTAAAAATTGAGCTGATTTGTGTGTCGACTAATGCCTTGATTCCCCTTAAAGAATTTATTGGAATTCAAGTAGCGATAGATCAGGTCACGGATCAAGGACAGTTATTTCGCAGTTCCGGAATTATTACTGCAGCAACTCAGGGACAGAGTGATGGTGCATTAGTGCTTTATAAACTCACCCTGGAAGATGCAACGTCGCTATGGCATAAACGCCGTAATAGTCGTGTGTTCATGGACAAGAGTGTCCGAGAGATTACTGAAATCTTATTCAAAGAATGGCAGGGTAAGAGTCCATTATTTGCGGCTGCACTTAAGCTGGATTTATCCGGTTTGCAGCAAACTTATGATGTGTGTCCTTTTACTATGCAGTTGAATGAAAGCGACTATGACTTTTTAACCCGTTTATGGCGTAGTGAAGGGATTAACTGGCTGATTGATGAGTCTGAGCTTATAGTTGTACATTCATCTGCACAGATTGCAGCGCAAAAGCTTAGATTAGTTGATGATAATAGCCACTACCAAGCTTTAAGCCGCAGAGCGATCCGTTTCCATCGTTCCAGTGCTACTGAACAAGAAGATAGCATGACCAGTTTTATTGCAGAACGACAGTTGCAGCCGACCGCTGTACATATCCAGCGCTGGCATGCCGGTCGCTTGAATCAGGAAGAAGGCATAGGTTCAGTACAAAGCAAGCACCAGCAGAGTCAGGTTCAGGATAATGCCAGCCTGGCATTGGAACAAGGCTGGAACATCAGTCCGGCATGGATCACTGATCTCAGGCATGCAGATCAGGCAACTCTAGCCTCGGATGCACAAATCGAGAAAATAAACCAAAATTTGCAGCATTTCTATGATGCACAGGCCAAACAATTTTTAGCAACATCCACGGTACGTGATGCCCAAGTGGGTTACTGGTTTCGGCTGGATCAGCATCCTGAAATTGACCAGCATCCAGCAGTAGATAAAGAATTTTTAATCATCTCTAGGAAATTTTATAACCAAAATAATTTGCCTAAAGACTTAAATGAGCAGGTTCATGCTTTAATTCAGCAAAGCTGTTGGCAGATGACAGAATCCAAGGACGCAGGTGAGCGTCAGGCCAACCAGCTAGTCTTGCAACGTCGCCATATTCACTTGGTTCCTGAGTATCAACCTTTATTGCAGCGGCCACAGGCCTATCCGCAATGCGCCAAGGTAGTCGGGCCAGAAGATGAAGAAATTTATGTGGATGAATGGGGGCGGATCAAAATCCGTTTTCTGTTCACTCGTCCGGATGACCATGCTCACGATGGTGGCGCAGGCAGCAATGACAGTGATACAGATTCAGCCTGGGTAGATGTTCTGACCCCGTGGGCAGGTATAGGTTATGGGGTCCGTTTCTTGCCACGCATTGGTGAAATTGTGGTCGTCGACTTTTTTGATGGCAATATTGATCGGCCTTTTGTGGTAGGTCGGATTCATGAAGGCCAACGTTCTCCGACGAAGTTTGATCAAAAAGGACAACTACCAGATACCAAAAAACTCAGTGGTATTCGCTCGCAAGAAGTACAGGGGCAAGGCTTTAACCAGTTACGTTTTGATGATACGACTGGCCAGATCAGTATACAGTTACATAGTAGTCAAGCTGCCAGTCAGCTCAATCTGGGTAACTTAAGTTATTCAAAAGAACAGGCTGAAAATGAAGGACGGGGTGAAGGCTTTGAACTTAGAACTGACCAATGGGGTGCAGTCCGTGCAGGTAAAGGGTTATTGATTTCGGCTCATAAACAGCAAGCCGCAGACGGTTCACATATGGATGCTGAACCAGCGAAAAGCCAGCTTGAATCAGGCTTGCAGATGAGCCAGGCGCTAAGTGATGTTGCTAAAAACCAGCAAACTGATCCGCTTGAAATCTTTGAAAATTTAAAAAGCTTTATTGAGAAAATTGAACAGCAAGATCAAGACAAGGCAGCTGCCTTTAAACAGGCAATTATGATTCTGACAGCACCAAAATCCATTGCGCTGAGTACCCAGCAGGATATTCATTTGTCTGCGGAGGGTCAAATTAGCCACCAGTCAGCGGACAGTATTAATTTAAGTTCGCAGAAAAATATTATTGGGCATGCCTCTTCTAAAGTCAGTCTGTTTGCAGCCCAACAAGGCTTAAGAGCTTATGCCGCAAAAGGCAAAGTTGAACTACAGGCGCAAAATGATGGGATGGATATTATTGCACGCAAAGGTATCAAAACTATCTCCACTGAAGATCAGATCGAAATTACAGCAGCGAAGGAAATTGTTTTAACTGCGGGCGGTTCTCAAGTTGAGATCAGTAGTGCCGGAATTTTGCCGATGACGGGTGGTCAGTTTGAGATGAAGGCAGGGCAGCATCAATTTTTATCAGGAGAAAAGGTAATGCATGATATTCCCTATCTTCCTGCCTCACATAATAGTTCCTATATTTTAGAGTTCGATATGCGACATAAAATAAACAATAAATTATTAGAAAGCTCTCCAATTTTTAGTCTTATTGATTCTAAGGGGAATGTACGAACAGGAGAGGTTCCCAAAGATGGAATTATTAGAATTACCTCAAAAAATAAGGAAGAAAAATATACGGTTATGGTGCATAAATATGATGCAGAGATATCGGAGTTAGAAGAATGACTTATACGGCTCGTTTAAAAGTATCCTGTGATAATAAAGACCTTTTATCAAAATTAAGCTATACCTTACTAAATACGACAACTCAAAAAAGTTATGGAGGAAAAATTGATCCGAATGGTTGTACCAAAATCTATAGTTGCAATAAATTAGATTTAATCTTTGTAGAGTTAATTTTAAATAATTCAAAAATTGCCAGAGTGCGTGTTCCCGCACTAGAAAATGGCGAATTTAATAAATCGATATATAAATTAAAATCAACTACAGGTACAACAAAACAAGCAGAATCAAATAAAGTACCTGTTAAAGTTAAAAATGAATTAGAAATAGCACTTGAAGCCTTACATGGTACAGCACTTTACTTTAGTAATAACTTTTTAGATCATGATAGCTCCTTAAGAATTGCTTATATGAAAGCAATTAAAAAAATGAGTCATGATTACTTAAAGGATGTTGAAAATGGAAGAATGACTGTAAAAGATGCTTCGAAAGAGGCTCATACATTAAGAAATGATATCTTAGAACAGACCAGGAAAAAGAATTCTCCAATCGCGTTAGCAGTATCACAAAAAGAAAAAATAGCGGCTAAAAGCTTAGATCAATTCTTAGAATATTATGCATTGAAATTAAAAGATCCTGATAAATGGAAAAGACTGAAAGATCAGTCAAGACAAACCTTAGATCATTATGTAAAAGCATCAACAGGTACAAGAAATTCATATTTTCAGGCGCTTTCAACAGCAGATAAAAATAAAGTTTTTTATAGTGTAGTTAAAGGATCAGGGGCATCCCATGGAACTTTTGATAAAGCAGCAAAGTATATGAAACCACTAGGCAGAGTAATTGTCGTTATTTCAATTTCCTATGCTTGGTATGAGATTTTTTCAGCTGAGAATAAAGAAAAGGAATTTTATAAAGAAGCCGCAACCATAGGCTCAGGAGTGGCAGCTGGCGCTGTGGGTGGTGCTATTGCAGGAGGAATTTGTGGCCCCGGGTCTCCCATATGTTCAACAGTAGGTGTAATAATTGGCGGTCTAGCGGGAGGGTATGGAGCATATAAATTAGTTGAAGCTTATGATGAAGAGTTGGAAGCTTTTACAGAATGGACTTTATTTTAATTCCAGTAGGTAGCCTGTATGTTTAAGTTTTTAAAAAGGTTAGTAAGAAAAGAAGCTAATAAAAATTTAGATACGAGTAATTATAAAACTAAAATTAAAAATTTTAGCTTAGAGCATGATCAGATTGTGGGCGTAAATATAGATGATGTAATAATAAAAATACCTTATATAGACATAGTAAGGATATCTATTATGGTTTATGGGGAAGATTTACTCCCTCAACCAATCTGGACTGTGCAAACAATAAAAGACATTATTGATATACCGAATGAATTAAATAATACTGATAAATTATTTTTTGAGGTTCTTAATAAAAAATTAGATGGTTACAACTCAATTCAAACCCAAGAAGAAATATTAAAAGCTATGAATTGTACCCATAACAGCCTATTCCATATTTGGCAGCGCCATGATGCAGATAAAATATTTAAATCTATTAAATACTAATTTTTTCTTGTACAAAAAAATTAAATGATGCGTATTTCATAATCTTATAAATATAAAAAAGCCTCTAAAATAATTAATTATTTTAGAGGCTTATGCAAGCTAATTAAGCATTACATATTAGGGTAGTTCGGACCACCGCCACCTTCCGGTGTTACCCAGGTGATATTCTGGGAAGGATCTTTGATGTCACAGGTCTTGCAGTGCACACAGTTCGCTGCATTGATCTGGAAGCGTTTTGAACCGTCATCATTTTCCATTATTTCATACACACCCGCCGGGCAGTAGCGCTGTGCAGGCTCATCCCATTTCGGCAGGTTCACATCTACTGGAATCGAAGCATCGGTCAGTTTTAAATGCGCTGGCTGGTTTTCTTCATGCACCGTATTCGATACAAACACAGAAGACAGGCGGTCAAAGGTTAGCTTGCCATCCGGTTTTGGATAGTTCGGCTTGAAGTTCACGGCATCGACTGTTTTCAGAGTTTTAAAGTCTGGCACTAGGTCATGCAGGGTGAATGGAACTTTAAACACGTTCTGGTCGATGAAGTTAAATGCTCCACCCATCCATTGACCAAACTTGTGCATTGCCGGGCCAAAGTTACGTGCGCTATATAGCTCTTCTTTCAGCCAGCTGTTGTTGAACTTGTCTGTATAAGATGTGAGTTCTTTCACGAAGAAGTCTTCGCCTTCGGTCACACGTGCAATCGCCAGATCACCGCCTTTTTCTACCCCGGCAGCAATCGCTTCAAAGACTGCTTCACCACACAACATGCCTGATTTCATGGCAGTGTGTGAGCCTTTGATCTTGGCAAAGTTCAGGAAGCCTGCATCATCACCGATTAAAGAACCACCCGGGAAGGTGAATTTCGGCAGGGAGTTAAAACCACCTTTGGTCACGGCACGCGCACCATAAGAAATACGTTTACCACCTTCCAGATACTGTTTGATCAGTGGATGGGTTTTCCAGCGCTGCATTTCCATGAATGGATACATGTGTGGATTTTCATAAGAAAGATCCACGATCATGCCTAATGTCACCTGGTTATTTTCAGCGTGGTATAACCACCAGCCACCTGAAGAACCGGTTTCAGATAAAGGCCAGCCTGCACCGTGCATTACCAGACCTGGTTTGTGTTTCGCTGGATCAATTTCCCAGAGTTCTTTAATCCCGATACCGTAGTGCTGCGGATCAGCATCTTTGTCCAGGTTGAATTTCTGGATCAGACGTTTACCTAAATGACCGCGACAGCCTTCTGCAAAGATGGTGTATTTGGCATGCAGCTCATAACCCGGCGCAAAGTTATGCGTCGGTTCGCCATCTTTACCAATACCCATGTCACCGGTTTGGATACCTTTCACCGTACCATCTTCATGATACAGAATTTCAGAAGCAGCAAAGCCCGGGAAGATCGATACTTCCAGCTCTTCGGCTTTCTGGCCTAACCAGCGCACCACGTTACCCAGTGAGATCACGTAGTTACCATCGTTATGCATAGTTTTAGGCACCATCCAGTGCGGTGCTTCTTGTGATTTTTCATCTGAAAGAAGGAAGAAAGTTTTGTCTTCTGTCACTGGCACATTTAAAGGTGCACCTTCTTCTTTCCAGTTCGGGAATAGTTCGTTCATGGCACGTGGTTCAAGCACAGCACCCGAAAGAATATGTGCACCGACTTCGGAGCCTTTTTCTACGACACAAACGGACAGATCATTTAAATTGTTTTCAATTGCAAGTTGACGGATCTTGATTGCAGCAGACAGGCCGGCAGGACCCGCACCTACGATCACAACGTCAAACTCCATCGATTCACGTTCGATGTGTTCCATGTAGGACTCCTCATATTTCTATTCGGTGGCAACCATAATCGGATGATTGGGTGCTGCCATGAGTGTTCTGAATTCCTAGACACAAAAATAGTAGTGTCTTTAAGCATCTGGGCTAGTATAGTTTTAAACCCAGGTTAAGCCAATTGGCTGAAACATATTATTTTTCCGTCATTAAGGTCTTCTTTATATGAATAAGTCAGCACCCGATAAAAATCCGACGAAAAAAGTAGCTTCTAGCGATGATAAAAATTTAATGGATATCGCACAATACTTAAAAGATGCACAGGGCAGTCACAAAAGGTCAATCCCGCCTTTGGATCAATGGCAGCCAAAGCATTGTGGCGCAATGGATCTCAAGGTTTTGGCCAATGGAGAATGGTGGCACGAAGGTCAATTGATCAAGCGTCAGCCGATGATAGACCTGTTTTCCACGGTACTCTGGAAAGAAGAAGGAAAATTCTATCTAAAGACGCCGGTTGAAATGATTGAAATCGAGGTCGAAGATGAACCTCTGTTTGTAAATCAGGTCGATCAGGTCAAGATTGAAGGCAGGACTTACCTGCAACTGACCACCACGACTCAGGACATCATTATTGTCGATAGCGAACATCCTATCTTTATGCGTCAGTATCAGGATGAATTGCGCCCTTATGTGCATGTGCGTTTTGGAATCAATGCGCTTATTCAGCGGGCTGCTTTTTTACATCTGGTGGAGATGGGCGAGCTTGGTGAAAATGCTGCTGGAGAGACGGTTTTAAGCTTGAAAAGTGGTGATTTAGACTTGCATTTAAGCACCTGAGGTTTAAGCTTTGTCGCAAGGTCATTTGAAACAAGCAACTAGCAACGTTATGAGCGCTATCCAACCGATTTATCCCTTAGTAGATCCCATGCCTAAAGCCAGTGCTGATGCACCTATCGGGATTTTTGATTCTGGTGTGGGAGGGTTGTCGGTTGCTTTGGAAATTGCCCGGTATTTGCCCAATGAACGCTTTGTTTATTATGCCGACACGGCTTACGTACCTTATGGGCCCCGTAAAGATCAGGAAATCCGTGACCTAACTGCGCGAGCGATTGAATGGCTGTATCGTGAAGGCTGTAAAGTTGCAGTCGTTGCCTGTAATACCGCTTCTGCATTTAGCCTGGATTATTTACGTGAGCATTATGGTGAAAACTTTCCTATCATTGGACTGGTGCCAGCGCTCAAACCTGCAGTCCTCAATACCCAATCCAAAACGGTGGCCGTTCTGGCCACACCTGCAACCTTTCGTGGCCAGCTGATTAAGGATGTCATGACCCGTTTTGCCGAGCCGGCACAGGTCAAAGTAATTCCGGTGACCTGTCTGGATCTGGTGCCTTTTGTAGAAGCCGGTCAGCAGATGAGTCCTGAGTGTCTGGCGACATTAACTCAGATTTTACAACCGGTTGTTGATCAGGGTGCTGATTATTTAGTGCTAGGATGTACACATTACCCCTTCCTAAAATCGTCAATTCAGTATATTTTTGGTCAAAAGCTGACATTAATTGACTCAGGATTCGCGGTTGCGAGACAAACGGCCCGAATTTTGATCAAAAATGGGTTATTATTTGAACATGAGTGCAAGGACAGTCTGAAAATCCGACTTGTGGTTAGTGGTCAAAATGCTGAACAGCTCCAGCCGATTTTAGGGCATCTGATTCCAGCCGATATTAAATGGCAGGTCAGCAATATGGAGACAGAAGTCAGCTAGGCGACCGTCACTCATCTTATAATTTTCAAAGATATATTTTTATACTGGGGTCGTCATATTGTGTCAGGGCAGGGTGTAGCTGGCCAGATCAATGTGCAGTAAAAGAGGATAATCAATGCTCGATAAACGTTATCAGGTGTTTATCTCCACCTCTGGTGCAGAAATGCAGCCAGAGCGGATCATCTTGTCACAAACTTTGGTCGGCATGGGTTTCTTTTCCTGGGGGCTGGAACAACGCACTCCTTTAAATACTGCATTTGCGCGTCGCCAGATTGATGACTGTGATTATGTGGTGATTCTGCTGGGTAGCCAGTATGGTGAGCAGTCGGTTTCCGGTGTGGGTTATATGCACCTGGAATATATTTATGCTGTGACCAAGCAGAAACCGATTATTGTATTTATGCATGAAGATCCGGCTTCACGTGATCCTTCATTGCACGATACGAAACCTGAATTACAAGAAAAATTTAAAGAATTTCGTCAGTTATTGCAGCAGGAAGCTGATCAGGTCTTTTGCTATCGCACCTTGCGTGATCTGGAAATGGCGGTACGTTTGAACATGCCGCAAATGCTGGAACGTTATCCGGTAAGTGGCTGGGTACGACCGCAGAATACTCAAGCCTTGCATGACGAGATTGACCAGCTCAAAGCCAAAGTAGCCCAACTGGAACGCGATGGGGGGACACGTGAAGTGGATCCTTTCCTGAGCCTGCCGAAAGTGTCTATGCATGAAGTTTTCTCTTTCGAATACCGTATGCATGCTTATCAGGATGGTAACTTTAAAGAGCTGAAAGTTCAGAAAAGACTGACCTGGGCACAATTGCTGGCTATTCTTGGTTCTACATTCATTAATCCAACGCCGGAGGAATTTTTCTCCAAGCGTATGAATGAGTATTTGAATGAAACCGGTCTGGCAGATGCACGAGCGGAAATGCCGCGCGCGCATGCTGTAGCCCGTGCCCAGATTAATATCCGTGCCCTGCATAGCCTGAAATTGCAAATGCGCCAGAATGACTGGATTATACCGTCGGGCCGTGATGACCGCCAACGTCTGCTTTGGCAGATTACGCCTAAGGCACAGAAGCTGCTAGACAGTAACTTGCTGGATAAAGATCGTACTTTTCAATATAAGTCAGTGTATTAATCCATATAGAGAATAAGTAAAAAGCTGTTAAAGTAAGCGGGTTGATACTACGACGGGCGTACTGCATGTTTTCTACAGCTAAACCGAAAGTTACGATTATATTGGCAAATTTAGGTACACCTGATGCACCGACTGTGTCAGCAGTACGCGATTTCCTGAAGCAATTTTTATCTGATCAGCGTGTCATTGAAATTCCCAAGCCAATCTGGCAACTCATCCTGCGTTTATTTATTTTACCGTTCCGTCCTAAGCGGGTTTCCCGTGCCTATGCACAGGTCTGGGACCAGGATTCACCGATGCGTGAGATTCTGCTGCAGCAGGTGAGTCAAGTAAAGGCTAAACTCATTGAACAATATCCGCAATTTGAACTGAATGTGGTGCCTGCCATGACCTATGGCAATCCCAATATTCAGGCTGTCCTTGATCAGATTTCGGTTCAACCGCAAGATCACATTATTCTGTTTCCGTTATTTCCCCAGTATTCAGCGACCTCTACCGCACCTCTGTATGATGCAGTCGCAAAATGGGTATTGAAACAGCGCAATTTACCTGGTTTGTCGATTATCCGCGATTATTTTCAGCATCCTTTATTTATTCATTCACTGGCGCAAAGTGTTCGGGATTATCAGGCGATTCATGGCCAGCCGGAAAAACTGTTGATGTCATTTCATGGTATCCCGCAACCCTATGCCGATAAAGGTGATCCCTATGCGGATCGTTGCCGGATCACAGGCAAACTGGTTGCAGAAGCCTTAGGTCTATCTGAAGATCAGTATGCAATTAGTTTCCAGTCCCGGTTTGGTAAACAGGAGTGGGTTAAGCCTTATACGGATGCCTTAATTGAAGAGTGGGGCAAACAGGGCGTGAAATCAATTCAGGTGATGAGTCCGGCTTTCTCGGCTGACTGTTTAGAAACACTGGAAGAGCTGGCTATGGAAAATGGGGAGACCTTCAAGGCCAATGGCGGGGAAAGCTACAGTTATATTCCGGCTTTGAACAACCGTGAAGATCATGTGCAATTGCTCAATACGCTGTTACAGGCTAATCTTGAAGCATTGAATCAGACGCTTGCCCATTAATCTTTTGAGGTTTCTTATCCTATGTTACAAGTCAAAATTGTTCCTGTGACTGCATTTCAGCAAAACTGCTCGATTCTTTGGGATAGCGACAGTAAAGAGGCTGTTTTGATTGATGCAGGGGGCGAACCTGAAAAATTAAAAGCGGAAGTAGAAGCACTGGGCTTAACGGTCAAGGCTTTATGGTTGACTCATGGTCATCTCGATCATGCTGGGGCAGTTGGTGCTTTAAAAAAAGTTTGGGATGTGCCGGTGATTGGTCCGCATAAGGACGATGCATTCTGGCTAGATATGATTCAGGAAGTGTCTGCCCGTTACGGTTTTCCGATTCCGGAAAAAGTAGAAGTCACGCAATGGCTGGAAGGTGGAGAAGTTCTCAAGCTAGGTGATGAAGAGTTTGAAGTACGTTTTGCCCCAGGCCATACTCCAGGTCATGTGATGTTCTATAACAAGAATCATGCTTTGTTATGGACAGGGGATGTACTGTTTAAAGGCTCAATTGGACGGACAGATTTCCCGCGTGGCGATCATCGGCAGTTACTCGATTCAATCCAGCGCGAATGTTTTAGCCTGCCGGATGAAACCCGGTTTATTTCAGGACATGGTCCGATCAGCAATATTGGTTTTGAAAAGCAGCATAACCCTTTCGTTGCAGGAAAAGCAGGTTAAAGTAGTTGAAAAGATCAGCCTAGCTGGTCTTTTTTATTTGCTAAAAGGATTATTTAAAGACTGACGGGTTTGTGCATAGATCAGCCAAGTCATAATAACAAGCAGAACACCGACAATAATAAATAAGCCATCCTGCTGGAAAATGCCTATTCCTAATGACAATATCGCAAGTATTCCTACCCCAATTAAAATGATCTTTAGAATAATGTAGCCCATGTTCTTGCTCTAAAATAATGTGATATTTCTGCGTAAGAACATAGTATTAAACTGGCATATGTGCTGTTAACTTGTGTTGGTTTTCTACAAGCCTTTTATAAAAATCATGTGATTATTTAGGATATGCTTAATGTGATAGGATATTTTAAAAGGTTCAGTCTTCTTCAGAAGATTCAGCTGCGGGAGCATCTTGGGTTGGCAGTTTGTATTCCTCACTGGCCCAAGCGCCTAGATCAATCATTTTGCAGCGTTCCGAGCAGAAAGGACGAAATTCATTATTTTCCCAAGTGGTCAGTTTGCCACAGCGTGGACATTTTAAAGTGGTTGACATCAGCGCACTCCCTAGAAAAATAAAGCTTCGATTAGGCAAATATAACTGCACTTGTTAGACTTATACAGTTTTTATTAGTTTGATCTGATTATGTCGATTCGTCAATTTCAAGCACAGCGTATGCATGCGCCTCGTGATTTCCAAAGTATCAGTTCTGAACCGGTTTGTGTGGAAATCGGTGCGGGCAAAGGTAAACACGCATTGCTCTTTACCCAGATCAATCCAGACAGCGAGCTGATTGCGATCGAGCGAACTCGAGAGAAATTTTTAGCCATGCAAAAACAGCATGCGCTGGAAGGACAACCGAATTTACAGACAGTTCATGCCGATGCCTTGCCTTGGATTGTGCATGCTCTCTATCCAGCGCAAGTCGAACAGTTTTTTATTTTATATCCGAACCCTGAGCCGCATAACCCGGCACAGCGCTGGTTGAATATGCCATTTTTTGAGTTTTTATTATCGCGTTTAAAAACTGGTGGCACGATCACTTTAGCGAGTAACATTCCTGAATATATTGAGGAGGCAGAGCAGCAGGTTCAAAACCTGTGGAAGCTGCCTTTCGTTAAAGAAGTCATTGGCCAAGACTCGGCAAGAACTCATTTTGAAATTAAATATCTAGAGCGTGGTGAGTTGTGCCAGCAATTGATTATTAGTAAACCGGAAGGCTATACAACACGTTTTGATGAGTTTCAGCCGCTACAAGGGCAGAATGCGAGTTCAGCGGAATAAGCCATGAGGAAGCACATTGCAATTGTGGGTGCTGGCCCGGCAGGCTTGATGGCTGCAGAAGTTCTGAGCCAGTCTGATTATGAAGTTCATGTGTTTGAACAGAAGCCTTCGGCTGCCCGTAAATTCCTGATGGCTGGGAAAACCGGCCTAAATATTTCTCATGCCGAACCCGTCGAGCAGTTTGTGCAGCGTTATGATCAGGTAGACTGGTTAGAACCTTGGATCAAACGCTGGGATGCGATATGGATTCAAAACTGGATGAAAGATCTTGGCATTGAACCTTATATTGGTTCTTCAGGTCGAGTTTTTCCTACAGAAATGAAAGCCGCTCCACTATTGCGTGTCTGGTTAAAACGTTTAACTGAGCAAGGGGTACAATTTCATTATCGTCATCAAATTCTAGATCTGAAAAATCATCAGCTACAGATCCATGATTTAAAAAATGATTGCGCATTCACAGAAAACTTTGATGCGATTGTTTTGGCTTGTGGTGCAGTGTCATGGTCAAAACTCGGCAGTGATGGGAAATGGCAAGCATGGCTTGATTGCAGTGAGATTGAACCTTTCCAAGCCAGTAATGCGGGTGTGGAATATCCATGGTCTAAGTTTATGCAGCCAATCTTCGGTCAGCCCCTAAAACGGGTCGAGGCTTGGGTTGATGGCGGTGACAAGACCATGGGAGATATCGTGATCAGTCACTATGGTCTGGAAAGTGGTCTAATCTATAAACAGGACCGGGGACTGCGTCAACAGCTGAAACAGGGTCAGCCAATGCAGCTGAATCTGGATCTTTTTCCGGATCAAACCTTAGAGCAGCTGGCTAAAAAATTACAGCCAAGTAAAAAGCAGTCTTTGAATAATATCTGGCGAAAAGCAGGTCTGGACGGTGCAAAAGCTGCTCTGGTGCGTGAACTGGTACCAAAATCGCTTTGGCAAATTGCTACTGAATTAGCACAACAGGTAAAACACCTGAAAGTACCATTAACAGGTTTCCGTCCTATACAGGAAGCGATTAGCTGTGCAGGTGGTGTTAAACGCGAGGTTCTGTCAGAGCAGCTTCAGCTTAAATCCAATCCACATGTGTTCTTATGTGGTGAGATGCTGGACTGGGATGCGCCTACAGGGGGTTACTTGCTGACAGCCTGTTTTGCCACTGGACGAGCAGCCGCAGAAGGGGTGCAGCAATATTTAGTTCAAGCTCAATAATACGCATTCTTCAGAAAGTGAAAGTTAAATCTTAGAACTGCATATAAAATTTCAGGAAGCGTCCGCTTCCTGAAATGTATTATTTATTGTGCTGGGGCTTTATTTGCGGTGGTCATCTCCGGATATTGCGAACGCCAGCGTTCCAGTTGCTCTTGGGCATGTAGATATTTGCCCAGACCTTTTACATTTTCACTGGCTTCATTTACGGTAGAGGCCTGAGATTTCGGACTATTCACCAGTTTTTCCTGATGTTCCCAGTATTGATACATCAAACCCTGAATATAACGGCCCTGTTCAGTTTTAAGCTCCAGATCTTTGAGCATATTTAGCGAAGACTGGACATGATCGCGTTGACGTTGCTGGACAAATTCCGGAGTCAGATTGTCATCATTGCGCATGCCATTGAGCTCAGCTTCCAGATCCGCGCTCATTTCCTGGAAACGTTCTTCATAGTCATTCAAGACAGCAATATCATGGGGATCATCTTCCGTTTTAGGGAAGTTTTTCACGGGTCCAGTTTTCAATTCCTGCATGATTTCCTCTGATGCAGAGTCTTCCGTTGCCTGCTGTTCTACAGATTGTGAACTTTTCTGGTCACAGGCCATCAAAAACATGGCGGCAGTGAAAAGTGCAGTTCGTGACATCAATTGAATCGTGTGCATGATTGAATCCTGTTCCTAATTATTTTTCTTGAATACATAAACATAGGTGACATAAGGGAAATTAATCATATCTTCTGCACCCTTGTCCGTATAGTTTTTGATAATTTGTTCGAATTGCTGCTTGAGCTGCTGTTGCTGTTCTTTTGGTAGTGCCGCAATAAAGCTGGTTGACAATAAGCGTTTGGAAACCACCTGCTCGACAGGGCCATGCTGTAGCTGTTGCATTTGCGTTTCAGCATAAGGCTGAAAGAGATTCTGTTCTTCAAATACTTTACGCCAGGCACCACTATGATAGCGTGGTGTATCGCCTTCCAGTGGTGCAATGCAATCTGCCAGAGCTTTGACCCAGTCGACTGTGATATCACGCTGGTTCCAGACCAATACCAGAAAGCCTTGAGGTTTAAGTACCCGATCCAGCTCCTTTAAGGTCTCTAGATTGGCAAACCAGTGAAATGACTGTGCACAAAACACGGCATTCACGCTATGATCGGGCAGGGGAAGCTGGTGGCTCATCCCTTCAAGGGTATGAATATCCGGATGTGCCAGTTTTAACTGGGCCAGCATTTCAGGGACAGGATCAATGGCGGTGATGTGGCTGCTGAGTGGAAGCAAATAGGCAATAAATTTACCTGTTCCTGTTCCCAAATCAACAAGATCTGCATCTACAGGCAATGACAGTGTCTCGGCAAGCCATGGGCTAAGATCTGCCGGATAGTCAGGGCGTACCTGCTGATAAAGCTCAGCCGCTGTACTAAACCCTTGTTGAGCTGCAGGATGCAGTGATTGTGTCATATTTTGCGCTTTTTAATCTTTTTCATCGATATAAAATAGCATATTCACTTTTTCGGCCCTATTCATTGAGTGAATTGTTGCCGAAAAGTTAGATTCACCAGCACGGGAAAGTTATGGATAAGCAGATTGTTTTTGAAGATGAGCATATACGCGCAATTTTTATGCCGGGGTCATCTTCAGAATTGATTTTTTCATTTGGAGATTTGATTACCCGTGCCAAGGGCTTGAGCATCAATGCCGAAAAATCATTAGCGAAATTTGAATTTAATGTTTTGGGAATCATGCCCAAACATAAATCCTGGTTTCCAAAAAGTTCCATGTGGAACATGTTGCAAGCCATTGCCGAGCTGATTGCACCGTTTCAGCAGCGCATTGCCTATGGTGGCTCCATGGGTGGCTATGCTGCGATTAAATATTCCAATCTGCTGAATGTTCAGCGAGTGGTCGCGATGGTGCCGCAATATTCGATTGATCCGGAAGATGTCGAAGATGCCCGCTACAACATGTTTTACCAGCCCGAGCTGAATGAAGGCATGCGGATTGAGGCAGAAGATGTCAGTCCGGAACGGGAATATATTCTGGTATATGACCCGTATTGCACCGAAGACCGGGTACATTACCTGAAACTAGAAGCCGTACTTCCGCAGCATCATGTACTGCATCTGCCATTTACCGGCCATGACGCCATCGCTGTTCTGGCCAGCTCCGAGCTGCTGTATGACTTTTTATTGCATGAATATGATGAAAGTTATTTCTACCAGAAAATGCGTCGGGTCAAGAAAAACAGCAAGTTCTATTATCGTAAGGTGATTGAGAATATCTTGCCGAGGCATCGTTTTGCTTTAGGGCGTATCCTGAAAAATAATGATCTGTTGCTGGATACCCAATTTTTTGATGCAGCGCAAAAACAGGTGATTTTGCGTGAATTGCTGAGTAATAAACAGGTCGATCAGCAGGATCTGCTTAAGCTCGGAATTCACGTCAATCTGCCGCAGGAAAAGCGCCAGTTATTGCTGGATGCCTATGGACATGCACTGGTCTTTAATGTGATCAGCAACAAGATCGAAAGCTATACCGGTGATGCGATTGCACTGAACCATAAATTCCTGATTCCAATCTATGCCAAAGGTAATGGCTTGCTGACCATCAATCTGAATGATGAACGTTATCTGGTAGTGATGAATGATCGGCATATTATGAAACTGGTCAAGGAGCAGGATGAATTAAATGTAGGCATGCATCCGATTATCATGAAACGCTATGCTGATTTTTATATGTTCAGCTATAAACATCTGAATTTGCATACAGATGAATACGGCGCTTCCGGTTTCGTTGACGCAAGTGACAAAAATACACAGTTTGTGACACGAAGTGAAATGAACTAACCAAAAAATTTATCTAAAAAACAAATACTTGACTTATGTTTGCTAAGGCCTAATATGGTCTTAGGCGGTATGAAAAATAGTCACACCGCTCCCGGTTGTTTATATGACAAGGGAGTAAATATATGCAATCCAAACAAGTTACAAGTATTTGTTTTATTCTTGGACTGATGCTGCCTAATTTTGCACACGCGGAAAGTGTGCATCCTGCAGTGATCTTGCTCAGTTCTTCTCTTATTTTTCTGATCTTTCTCAGTGTATATGTGATTTATAAGGTGCGCCGTTCTCTGCGTAACCATATTGATAAGTCTGTAGATTAACCACTTCTGACAGTAAGTTGCTTGAAAACCCTGCAGGACTTGTTTTAAATGGCAATCAAAATAAATTGTCAAACAAGGTTGAGGGTAGCGCCATGAAAGCCGCTTATTTAGATTATGCTTCTTTAGACCAACAGGATTTGGACTTTCAGGCACTACATGCAGTATTTGATCAGCTGGTCTTATACCCGGCCACATCGGCTGCAGAGATTCAGTCTCGTGTGGCCGATGTCGATGTCATCATTACCAACAAAGTCATGATTGACGCGGCAACCATCCAGCAATGCCCTCAACTGAAACTGATCCTGATTTCTGCTACGGGCACCAATAATGTCGATCTGGCTGCGGCCAAGGCATGTGGCATTGTGGTGTGTAACTGTCAGGCTTATGGCACCTCTGCCGTCGCTCAGCATACCCTTATGCTGATGCTCAATCTGGCCACTTCATTTTTAACCTATCAACGTGCAGTACAGCAGGGCGAATGGCAAAAGGCCAGCCAGTTCTGTCTATTGGGTGCGCCAATTGTAGAATTGGCAGGCAAGACCTTAGGTATTGTTGGTTATGGTGAGCTGGGCCATGCAGTTGCCAGACTGGCAGAAGCCTTTGGCATGAAAGTACTGATTGCAGCTTTGCCCAACCGTCCAGCAGATGATTCCCGTATTCCATTTGCAGAGTTATTGCCACAAGTGGATTTTTTAAGCCTGCATTGCCCTTTAACGGAAGATACCCGTCATTTAATCAGTCATGCCGAATTGGACGCGATGAAACCAAGTGCATTTTTAATTAACTGTGCGCGTGGTGGAATCGTCGATGAACAGGCTTTGGCTCAGGCCTTACGCGAAGGCAAAATTGCCGGTGCTGCGACGGATGTGCTTACCGTGGAGCCTCCGAAAGAGGGAAATGTATTGCTCGATGCCTCAATTCCTAACCTGATCGTTACACCGCACAATGCTTGGGGCAGCGTTGATGCGCGTCAACGCATTGTGGATCAGATGGTGGAAAATGTAGAAGCCTTTAAGCAAGGCCGGCCTATCCGTCAGGTAAATTAAAAACTGCCAAATAAAAACTAAATGCTGATTAAATTCGATCAGCATTTTTTTCGGTTTTCTGGCGTAATATATTTATCTAATAGCTTTAAAAATTCACTCTGAACCAGTGCAGACCGGGGGTTAAATATAATTTCCTGATAGACGCGCTTAAATTCGGGTACCCGTTCATCGGGACGCTTGTCATAAGATGTTCGATAATGGGTTTCAAACATATAAATCAGATGATTCTGCGAAAAATAAGCAGTTCGATAGCTATAAATGTCATCTCCTTGAGTCCCGATTCTTAATTTACACATATCCTTGATCCGATACAGGTCGGCATTATTGCCAGAGGCGGGCCTAAATTCAGCTTCCTCCAAGTGTTCTATATGCTGGATTTTTTCGCCTTCGGTTTTATGGTTATAAGGATTCGCACTAGACAGGCTCGGGATGGAGGATAATTCATCATCAATCGCAGCAATTGAGGTCACGGTTTCACCTGAAACCAGTAAAGTGATGTACAGGATGGCTACACCACACAGAATGCCGGCGATAAAGCTGAGGAGAATTTTTTTCATTTTTATTATCTTCTCATGATTTTATTTGAGTTCAGTCTAAAGAAAGACTCAACTATCTTCAATGCTTAAAAGAAAAAGCCCGTAATGGGCTTTTTTCAATGCGATGATTTAAAGATCATCTACTGCATAACTGGTCGCTGTACCGGAACTTGACTGGGGCTGTGATACCGATGAATTTTGAGTTGCGGTAGATGGCTGACTCAAAGGCTGCTGCACGATCGGTGCCTGTTGTGAATTGCCGCGCCAGACTTCTCGGGTTTGCTGAATTTTCTGACCCGTTTGCTGTGCTGCCTGAGTCGCACCCTCATCTACTTTCTGGATGGTATCTGATGCTGCAGACTTGGTATTGCCCCAGGCACGGTCTACACCCGGTTTGATTTTGGCAATGCCTTTTTCAGTGACTTCACCTACTTTTTCAGCAGTATTGATAACACCTTCCTGTGCTTTATAGGCAAACACATGCAGCAGGTTCGGATTCTCACCATAAGGCGCAATCGGTTTGGTGGTCTGAGTGGTTTCGGTCTGTGCAAATACAGGTGCGCAGAACATTAAAGCTGTCGTTAAAATAATTGGGGTTTTGATATTCATTATGGATCGACCTCGAATTCGTCAAAGAGCGGTCTGAGTTTGGTTTTCAGTGTAACGGATAATCAGCCAAAAACAATGAATAAGCTGTGAAGAGAGTATAGGTCCAGCGTAGTTCCATACGAGGATTTTATAATTTTTAAGAGAAAGAAAGAGCAGGTCAAATCAGAGGAAAGATTAAATTTCTGTTCATTCAAATAAATAGCCCTATTTTCATTATAAAAACAGGGCGATCTATTTAATCACATTGAGTTAGGGCATCTTTAGCAAAATGATTGCGCAGAATTACAAAGTTCTTTTGTACTGCCGTATCGTGCAGGTCAAATTTTTGTGCCGTGCTGGTACCGTCACGCTGGAAAGTTGCTGAACCGGCATCAATCAGGGTCAGGCCTTTAAATGACCATTGTTCAACTGAACGGTTGTTGCCGATGTCGCCAGTAAATTCAATCACGCATTTGTCGAGGAATTTGGTCAGTTTCGCCTTATTGTTGGTTGTTTCTGGAATAACTTCGAGATTTTGTACTTCCTGTAATACACCCAGTTCCAGCTGTGGAATGGTCGGTTGAGATGTACATGCTGTAAGTGCGATACCCGCAAGAGTCGTCATAATGAGTGTTTGAAATTTCATGCGCTTCTTTCTTGTTGAGTGTTGTTAGGGTGAGTATATGAAATATATAGGGATATGCCTATAGTATTATAGGCTAATTAGTAAGTATGAATTTTTCTTAGATTTAACTTTATAATGATAGAAGTTAACAGAATATTTAATATAAAAAGGTTTTGAAAATGAAGATTGATGCAGCTGATAAGGATATTGGGGACATACTCAATTTAGGTTATTTCAAAATACCACGTTTTCAAAGACCATACTCATGGGAGTTAGATGAAGTACAAACCTTTTGGGATGATGTAGTTAACGGCTCTACTGATGATTATTTTATTGGCTCAATGGTTGCATACCAAATAAATAAGCCTTATTACGGAATCGTTGATGGTCAGCAACGTTTAACCACAATTACTCTAATGTTAGCCGCTTTAAGGAATGCTTTTTTTAGATTAGGTAATGATAATCTAGCAAAAGGTATTCATCAGTTTATTGAAAGAGAAAATGTAGACTATGAAAATGAATATATTCTTAATGCTGAAACTTCTTTCCCATATTTTCATTCTCAGATTCAAGCTTACCCTGATGAAATTATAGTTTCTGACAATGATATAGGGGTAGAAGAGCAAAACTTAAAAAATGCCTTTGATCGTATTGAAAGTAATTTAATAAAAGAGCTGACTAACTTACCGTTAAAAAGGAAGTATGAATTCGATAAGTTAAAAGATAAAAAATATACTTTTTCGTTAGAGGAAGATGATCAGAAGAAAGTGACAGAGTATTTACGTAATATACGTGACAAAATTCGTTCACTTAAATTAGTTTTTATTAATCTAGATAATGAAGAAGATGCCTATCTTATTTTCGAGACTCTTAATGCAAGAGGTAAAGACCTTCGGGTTTCTGATTTAATTAAAAATTTATTACTTCAGAAAATAAAGTCGAGTAGTAAAAGTGTTGATAAACCTAAAGAAGCTTGGAATTCAATTGTTAATAAATTATCTAAATCAGGTACAGATGTAGTTGATAACTATGTCGTACATTATTGGTTAGCCAATAGAGAATATACAACTGAAAAAGAACTCTTTGCTAAAGTTAAAAAGTATATAAATGCTGATCAAAATAATGCTCAAAAAATTTTGAATGAACTGGGACAATATTCAGAATACTATTTACAAATGCTAATGCCAAACTCAACAATTACTACTAAAGAAATGTCAGGTGTTAGAAACAGTTTGAATGGTTTAAGAATTTTTAATGTTAGACAACAATCATCTCTAGTATTAGCACTATTGGCTGCTTATAAAAGTGAAAATATAACACTTAAAAATCTTAAGAAATCTTTAAAGTTAATCGAATATTTTCACTTTCAATATAATGCTATAGCATCAAAGCGCTCATCTGGTTCTATTGCAACAGGTTATTCAAAACTTGCATTAGAGCTTAAATCAGTAGTGGATAATGATTCCTTTCAAAAATTTTATAATAATTTACATAAACATGTATCTGAAAAGATGCCGAAATTTGATGAGTTTGATGTCAAGTTTAAGCAACTAATTTATCTTTCAGATCAGACAAGAAATCGTAATATTATTAAATATGTATTTACTCTATTAATGGAAGAGAATAATCCGGCTTTAAATCTAGATTATGAATCTCTGACAATAGAGCATTTAGTTTCTCAATCTACTCTTAAAGATATTAATCTTGGAAAAGAACAGATAGTTGGTGGATTTGGGAATTTAATCTTGGTTTCTACAACTATAAATAGTAACGAATTAGCGAATAAATCTATTAAAGACAAAATGGTTATTCTAAGAGATAAGCAATATCCATTTTTACAAAATTTACTTGAATACAATTTTAAAGGAACAGATCAAGAAATTGAGGCTAGATTAGATAGGCTTTCTAAGAAAGTTTATGAAATAACAAAAATTTAAAAAAAACCCGCTCTAAAGCGGGTTTTTTGATGAATCAGAACTTAGTGTTGAAGCACCGAAATATCCGCAACTTTAGTGAACAGGTCACGAAGCTGAGCAAGTAGGCGTAAACGGTTTGCTTTTAGTTTAGCATCATCTGCCATCACCATTACACCGTCAAAGAACGCATCCACTGGCGCACGTAGGGCAGCCAATGCAGACAACGCAGCAGTGTAATCTTTAGAAGCAAATAGCGGCTCAACCACTGGTGTGATTTTCGCAAGTTCAGCGAATAATGCTTTTTCAGCATCTTCAACCAGATTTGCTTCAACCACAGCACCTTCAGGTGCAGCTTCTTTGGCAAGAATGTTGGCAACACGCTTGTTCGCAGCAGCAAGAGCAGCCGCTTCAGGCAATGCACGGAAGTGATTAACGGCATTTACACGCTTGTCAAAATCAAGCGGAGATTTTGGTGACAGCGCTTGAACAGCCTGAATCACGTCAACATCAACGCCTTGGTCTTCATATTTCGCACGGTAACGACCTTCAAGGAATGCAACTGCATCCGCCAAAGTCTTGTCATGATCTTTCAAAACATCGCCATAAGCAGCTAGAGCCAGCTTAATCAGGTCTTCGATTGAAACATCCAGTTCATTTTCAGTCACCAGACGCAGGATACCAATCGCAGAACGACGTAGCGCAAATGGGTCTTTAGAACCTGTTGGTGCCTGACCGATACCGAAAATACCAGTCAAGGTATCTAAACGATCCGCAAGAGCAATCGTTGTACCAGTTTTAGTCTTAGGCAGAACGTCACCCGCGAATTTAGGTAAATACTGCTCACCTAAAGATTCAGCCACTTCATCATTTTCGCCTTCAAGACGTGCGTAGTAAGTACCCGCGATCCCTTGAAGTTCCGGGAATTCACCGACCAGCTCAGAAGTTAAGTCGCATTTTGCAAGTAAAGCTGCTTTTTCAGCATCTTCAGCTTTGGCACCGGTAATCGGAGCAAGCGCGACAGCCAGTTTGGCAATACGTTCAGACTTGTTCCACAAAGTACCCAGTTGTGCCTGGAATACCATGTTGGCCAGTTTCTCTTTACGAGACGCAAGCGGTTGTTTCTGATCTTGCAGGAAGAAGAATTCTGCATCTGACAGACGCGGACGAACTACTTTTTCGTTACCTTCAATGATTTGAGTCGGATCTTTAGACTCAATATTTGAAACGGTAATGAAGTAAGGCTGTAATTTGTTTTCAGCATTCACCAGACAGAAATACTTCTGGTTGTCCTGCATCGTGGTGATCAGTGCTTCTTGAGGAACTGCAAGGAAGCGTTCTTCAAAGCTGGCACGAAGAGCAACTGGCCATTCAACCAGAGCAGTGACTTCGTCACGCAGATCCGCAGGAACAATGGCAATCGCATTCACTTCATCAGCCAGCGCTTTGACTTGCTGATCGATGATTGCTTGACGCTCTTCAAAAGACGCAATCACTTTCGCAGCGCGCAGGGCATCCAGATAAGCATCTGCATTGGCCAGAATAATCGCTTCAGGCGCATGGAAACGATGACCATAAGTCACGTTGCCTGCTTTATGATCCTGAATGGTTGCATCAATCACATTGCTGTCTTTTAACAAGACCACCCATTTCACCGGACGAACGAATTCAGTACGGCTAGCTGCAGAACGCATACGTTTTGCGATTGGCAATTGATCCAGAGCATGTTGCAGGATTTGTGGCAGTAAAACGTCCAGACTTTGGCCTTTCACATCTTTCAGGTAGCAGACTTTTTCAACTTTACCGGCCTGGAAAGTAGACACCTGATCAACCGTAATGCCTTGACCGCGCATAAAGCCTTCAAGTGCTTTGGTTGGTTTGCCTTCAGCATCATAAGCCGCTTGCACAGCAGGACCGTCAAAACGTTTTTGCGTATCCGCTTGAGCAGCATCAACATTTACGATTTTAAGTGCCAGACGACGTGGCGCTGCATAAGCTTCGATCGCATCGAAAGCCAGACCCGCATCTTTTAAGCCTTTTTCAGTTTCAGCTTTTAAAGCATCACGTAATTTTTTCAGGCTTTTTGGAGGAAGTTCTTCACAGCCAAGTTCAAATAAAACTGTATGTTTAGACATTATTTGTTCTCCGCTGATTTTTCTGCTTGAGCCGCTTCTGCTTCTACTTGAGCTTTAAGCTGAGCCAGGACTTCGTCACGTAGGTGAGGTTCTGCCATTGGGAAACCAAGTTTCGCACGTGCTGCTACATAACTGGTCGCAATTGAACGTGCCAAAGTACGCACACGCAGAATATAACGCTGACGTTCAGTCACAGAGATCGCGCCACGCGCATCTAACAGGTTAAAGCTGTGTGATGCTTTAATCACTTGCTCATAAGCAGGTAATGGCAGTTCAGCTTCGATTAAACGGGTCGCCTCAGCTTCGTAGAAATCGAACAGTTCGAACATTTTTTCTACTGGTGCATATTCGAAGTTATAAGTCGATTGTTCTACTTCATTTTGATGGAACACATCGCCATACGTCACAGTACCGAACTGACCTTTGGTCCAAACCAGATCGTAAACTGAGGCTACACCTTGCAGATACATCGCCAGACGTTCCAGACCATAAGTGATTTCACCGGTTACTGGGTAGCATTCAACACCACCGACTTGCTGGAAGTAAGTGAACTGAGTCACTTCCATGCCGTTCAGCCAAACTTCCCAGCCTAGACCCCATGCGCCCAGTGTTGGAGATTCCCAGTTATCTTCCACGAAACGGATGTCGTGAACTAAAGGATCAATACCGATTGCCTTTAAAGAATCTAGGTAAAGCTGCTGGATGTTGTCCGGGTTTGGCTTAAGCACAACCTGGAACTGGTAATAATGTTGCAGACGGTTCGGGTTCTCACCATAACGACCATCTTTCGGACGGCGTGATGGCTGAACATAAGCAGCATTCCAGGTTTCGGGACCTAACGCACGAAGGAAAGTTGCAGTGTGGAATGTCCCTGCACCCATTTCCATGTCGTAAGGCTGTAACACGACGCAGCCTTGCTCCGCCCAGTAGTTTTGTAAGGCAAGAATTAAGCCTTGGAAGGTATCAATATGCGATATGGCGCGACTCATGGTCATCCACTTAAAATTAGAGAAAAATTGTGCTTGATTATAAGGATTTTACAGGGGAGTGGCAAAGGGTTAATACGCTGAAAATATTTTGGAAAAAATTAAAATGGTCTTCATTCATGCCAGATTTTGCGCGGCTTTGCTGCAATTTTATGCTGGAATAGCAATAGGATGAGATCCAAAAATCAGGAATAAATCAGATGTATAGCATCCTGTTCACTGAAGCACGATAAAGTTAAACTGATCTCATACGATTGCGGTCTTAGAATTAGTTTAATCTTCACACAATATAATAATGCCTAATAATAAGGAACTTCATGACCACTTACCAAATTCAGTGCCATTTAAAATACAAGATTGTGCAACCTACCGAATTTATTTTTATGGTTCAGGTCGCCCATCATCCCGATCAGAATATTCTCGGAGAACAGCTCACTATGAATATGCCGGTCAAGTGGCATGAATTTCAGGATGCTCAGCATCAAAACCGTCATATCCGGTTGCAACTCGAACCCTGTGAGGCATTTGAACTGAACTATAGCGCGACAGTTACCCGTCAGCCGAGCATTCCGAATGATCTGAGGCAAAACTTGAGTGAAGTCAAAATTCCAGACCTGCCGGATGAAGTACTACCTTATTTGCTGGCCAGCCGCTATTGCAATTCAGATTTATTACTTGAAATGGCGAAACGCTCATTTGGCTGGGTGACACCCGGCTATACGCGTGTAAAAGCCATTGAACAGTGGATTTATAACAATATTTTTTATGTCTCTGGCTGCTCTGATCAGTTTACGACTGCGACAGATGTACTGATCCACCGGGCAGGGGTATGCCGTGACTTTGCCCATTTAGGCATTGCGCTGTGCCGTGCTTTAGGAATTCCGGCACGCATGGTGGTCGGTTATGTGAAAATTGAAAAATTTTTACCCGATTTTCATGCCATTTTTGAAGCCTATCTGGAAGGCGGGTGGGTACAGTTTGATCCGACCCGTTTGGCTCCGGTCGACGAGCTGATTCGCATTGGCACCGGGGTAGATGCCGGAGATGTAGCATTTTCAACCTATTATGGTCAGGTCGAGCTGCTCAAAATCGAACCTCTGATTAAATCTGGTTCTCATAGCGAAGCTGAGACTAAAATCACCTGACATGAATGATCTTATTGAAAATCCTATGAGAGATTGAATAGTAAAATAGGACTAGATGGATGGTTTTTCTCTGGTGTGTGACTTAGCTTTTTAAACAGCATCCATTTAAGTGTAATTAAAAGATATAAAATAAATACATCTTTAAAGCGACTAGTTTTATAATGCGCAAAATCTGTAAACATTAAAATCAGGCGCGCCGTGTTCCATTCCAATCTCGACTGGCTCAATACCTTAAAACCGAATTTTAAAGTTCTTCCACTCAAAGACCGTTTACTCTGCGGTATTGGGGCACTACTGGGTCTCACGGTATCATCATTACTGAGTTTATGGATTCTGGGTGATTTTGAAGCCTGGTATATTGCGCCGATGGGGGCCTCATCTGTGCTGCTGTTTGCAGTTCCGGCCAGTCCCTTGGCACAGCCCTGGAATATTCTGGTAGGTAATACTATTGCTGCGGTAGTGGGTGTGACCTGTGCCTTGTTTATTGCCAGTCCGACGGAAGCTTTTAGTCTAGCGGTAGCTTTGGCTATTATCCTGATGATGACCACCGATTCCCTGCATCCACCGAGTGGTGCTGTGGCTATTACGGCGGTACTCGGCGGCAATGCGGTGCATGAACTCGGCTATGCTTTCGTTTTCTATCCGGTGCTGCTGAATTCGATCTTATTGATGGTAATTGCGATCGTCTTTAATCGAATGATTGGCAAGCGTTATCCGCAGCAGGCGCAATTGAATACCCGTTCCAAAGATCCGACCCCGACCCAGAAAGTCACTATTCAGCCGCAAGATATTCAGGAAGTACTAGATCAGCAAACCGAGCTGCTGGACATTAGTGAATATGACCTGCAAAAGATTATTCTGGAAGCTCAGGACCGAGCCAATGCCCGTGCGGTCAACCAGTTTACCTGTCAGGACATTATGACTAAAGACGTGGTGACCCTGCATGCCAATGATAATATTCAGCATGCACTGGATAAATTTAAAGAAATGAACCTGATGAGCCTGCCGGTGGTTAATGCGGAAGGCAAGCTGGTGGGAACGCTGGCCATGTATCAGGTGGTAGAATGGTTTAAACGTGCTGCAGATGTGCGCAGCAGCTGGGAACATCAGGTCAAACATATTATGACCCGCAAGGTAGTCACAGTGCAGCCATTGCAGCCGATTCAGGATCTGGTGCCCTATTTTGTGGAGCGTTCCTTTAACTATATTCCGGTAGTGAGTGAGCAGCGTCTGGTCGGAATTATCAGCCGCGCAGATATTATCGCTGCCCTGAATCAGGAACTGAACCATTTTAAAATGAGAGCTTAAAGCTGTTTTGAATAGTTCTGAAAAAAAAGCACCCTCGGGTCACTGCTGTCCCACAATTTTTCACAAGAGGAAGCTCATTTGAGCTTCCTCTTGTTTTATGGGTATTTTATCGGGTGAAAATAAAGCTTTTAAAGTTCTTCTTTCAAACAAATTCACTTGAATTATTC
>NZ_VPDQ01000025.1:0-42884 GCF_013417535.1 Acinetobacter sp. YH12241
AAGTTTAACGGCATATCAAAAGAGTACTTTGATTATCATCTTAAAGAAACTGAATGGCGTTGGATGAGGGAACCTAATGAGTTAGCAACTGAGCTGTGGAACCTCATTAGGTAAAATTAAGTGTAAATCTGCTAGTCTAGAGCCATAATAATTTAGGGGTGAAATGTGAAATATTTATTATTAGCTTTGTGTTTAGTGTCGGGGTTTGCTTTTGCTGAGAGAACAACTACCAGTATTCGTACTCCATCTGGTGACCTGGTAAAAATTGGTGATAGTCATCAATCTCTAAAAGACAAATTAGAAGTTAGAGGCCCAAGACACTACGTGCTTGATGATGGCAAGCTATATTGTGCAGCTACTGAGTATGTAAAAGAAGTGGATTTGCAGGAATACACCATCATTTTATGTCGCGACAGAATTGTGAAAATCTTATGGCGTAATATTTAAGAGGGATGCCCAATGAAATACTTAATCATTGGCCTTTTAGTTCTGGCATCCGGTATGTTTTATTTTATGTATCAAAGTAATAAAGCATCGGCTGAAAGATTAAAGCAGGCGGAGATTGCTCACCAGCAGAAGGTGAAAGCAGAGGCGGAAGCGGAGCAGAATAAGTTAAAGATGGCTGAGGAGGCAAAGGCCCAAAAGATTGAGGTTGATTCTAAAATAAAAAATTTGCAATCTAAGTACCAAATGGACTACCTAGAAGCAAAAAAAGTAGTGGAATCACCTGAAATGAGCAAGGATGGCAGAGCGTTCTATGTGGGCTTGGCGGGAAGATGGAGTGATGCTTTTAAGGTGGCTAATTCAACCTCTAGAATAGCCTTATCTCAACCGGTGAAAGACATGCAGCAAATCAAGCGAGATTTGGAGGGGCGAGCAACTGAAACAGCTTGCGAGGTCAAATTAAAGCAAGAGTTATTAAAATCCTATGATTTTGCGATTGATGGATTTTTGCAATTCATGCAGAAAAACGAAATTCTATCCACAGGATTTATAAATGCGAGTAGTATTTTTCAAGAAAATGCTAATGCATTAATAGAGTACTGTTAAAAAAAGCACCCTCGGATGTTTTTTTGATGCCTAATTTCACCCGCTTCGGCGGGTTTTTTAATGCCTAAAATTTAGAGGTCAGCATGTCTGGTAAAAACTTAACATTCAAATTAATCATGGATGCCGACACTAAAAGTTTTGTTGGCAATATCAAGCAGTCTGAAGATGCGGCTAAGTCAGTATTCAATGCAATAAAACAAGAATCAGAACTTTTAAAACAAGCGACTACTGATGCTTCTAAAGAGATGGGAAATATTATCCCAAAAGGAACCAGTGAGTTAGCGGACAAGCTTTCACAATCCTTAAATGCTGCTACAGGAATCATTAAGGATGCTGGTGATAATGCAAAATCTACAGCAGGTAATTTTACTGATTTTGGAAATAAGGCTGAAAAGGCTCTAGATCAGCTTAAAGGGGATTTAGCCCAAGCTAAGCAGAATCTTGAAGCATTTTCCAAAACCAAAGCTTCACCAGCAGATATTGAAAAGGCACAGGTAGAAGTTGATCAGCTTGAAAAAGAAGTTCAACAGGCAGACCAGGCATTTAACGGTTTTCAAGCAGAAGTAAATAAAGCAAATACAAGTCTAGAAAATACGGATACAGCAGCTCAGACGGCGCAAAAAGGTATTGGAGCTCTAAAAACTGGATACACCGCCCTTATCGGGGTAATGGGTGGTATTGGTATTGGTCTGGGTATTCGTGAGCTTGCACAAGCTGCAGATTCTTATACCAACCTTTCAGCACGAATTAACATCGCAACCAGTGAGGGTGGAAACTTTACCCAAGCTATGGCTGGGGTGCATCAAGTTTCGCTGATGACCAATACTAGTCTTGATGCTACTGCAGGTTTATTCACAAAAGTGAATGATGTGGGCAAGCAGATGGGAATGACCCAGCAGCAAAGCCTGGATCTAGTTAAGACCATCAATATGGCCATCCAAACTGGTGGTGGAGATGCTGCTGCCAGTGAGGCTGCAATTGTTCAGCTGACTCAAGCACTGCAATCTGGCGTATTGCGCGGTGATGAGTTCAATTCCATCATGGAGCAAGCTCCAGGTATTTCTAAAGCTTTAGCTCAGTCACTCGGGGTAACCACCGGTGAACTGCGTAAGATGGCTGAGAATGGCGAACTCTCAGCTGAGAAGGTCATTCAGGCACTACAGCAGCAGTCAACAGCAATTGAAGCTGATTATGCTAAGTTCCCAACAACCATCGGCAATGCCTTGCAGCGTATCGCTACACAATGGCAGATCCTGATTGGTACAATGGATCAGGCAAACGGTGCATCTGCAACAGTAGCACAGTGGCTGGTAACCCTTGCTGACAACATGAATGTAATAGAGACCATACTTAAGGACATTGGCGAGGGATTTATCTGGGTAGGGGATCAGCTTAAGAAGATTGACCCAGCCACAATTGAAGCACTTAAAGAGGCATTAAGTACTGCCTATGAGACTGTAAAGTCTATGGCTAGCACTCTAGGGACTGGAATTGGAAACACTGTAGATCAGTTAAATACACTCCTTGGAGCAATGTTTAATTTTGATAGTGGTATAGATACCGCAACAGATAAAACTAATGGCTTCACCAAAGCTTTACAGGCTCTTAATGTGGTCTTTGGTTTTATCGGTGATGGTTTCGAGACAATTAGTATTGTTTCTAATTTGCTTGCTGGTGTGTTCTATGACGTTGGTGCCGCATGGGAGGGATTTAAGGCTAAACTTAAATGGGGTGATGCTAAAGACCAAGCTATTGCAGACATGGAGGCAATGGCTAAGAAAGCCCAAGAATATTATGATCGGGCTTCAAATGGGGCAACAGATTTTAAATCAAGGGGCATAGCAGCCATCCAAGAGATTGGAAAAACTCAGGATCAGAAAAACCAAGAATCCCTACAAAATAACAATGCCACCTTTGCAGAGCTAATAAAACAAGACCAGGAATTCGTTCTAAAGTCCAAGGAATTGGCAGGCGAACGTGCGGCCATCAATGCGCAATTAAATCAGGCTCGTAAGGATGGCAACCAGTCGACCATTGATGCAATCATTCAGAAATCTAATGAACTGGAGGGCCGCGAAAAGGAGCATGCAGCCAATAAAGCCACATTAGATAAGGATATGCTGGCTTCTGCTCAGGATTATGCCGAGGCTGCTATCAAGGCCAATGGCGGTGTCATGGACGGCGTGATGCAGGCCGATCTATTAACCAAAGGCTATATCGTCACCATCGATGAGGCTGGAAAGGTTAGTGTTCAGGCAAGTCAAAGTGCAGAACAGGCTGCTGAAAGTGCTGCTAAAAAGGAAGAAGCTCTAAGGCTGGCCAAGGAGAATGTTAAGAAAGCCGATGAGGAATATTTGGCTTATCAGAAACAGGCTACAGTTGAACGTGCACTTCTGGAACAACAGATTGAGCAAGCCAAGAAAACTGGTGATCTAAATGCTTTAGCTTCTGCTCAGGCGTCCATTACCGCCATCAATGCCAAAGAAGCTGAGCTATCCCAAAACCGCGACTTACGTATAGCTGAATTAAATAAAGCTAATACCGGGTCCGGCCAAGTGGCTGAAACGGCATATTCAAGAGCCTCTGCCGCTGCCAAGTTGTTTGGCGTGGATCTGGATGTTTCACTAAACAAGGTTTCTAAATCATTCAGTAGTTCCGGGAATGAACTGGATGGACTTAAGACCAAGTTGGGTGAGGCAGGGTATACAGGTAAACAAGCTGGTGATGTTCTTTACCAAGCATGGGAGGATTGGCTTAGTAAGGCAAAAAGCCAGGCGGAGATCGATGCGGCAAATGCCAAGATGCGTGAGTTTGAGGCACAGGGAGTGTTCTCAACTAAGCAGGTTGAATTGGGTGTTGTTGCAATAAAGAGAGCTACATCGGAACTACCTGATGTCTTAGATGAAACAGGAAAGGCTTTCGAGCGTCTTGGTATTAAAACTAAGGAGCAACTTCGATTGTCAGCTCAAATGGCTTTAGCGGATTTTGAAACAGTGCGCCAGAGCGGTCAGGCCACCCAAGCTGATCTGCAAAAGGCTTATGAAAAAACAATTCAGCTGGCGTATGCCTCGGGCGATGCTCAAAGTATTGCAGCAGCAAATGCCAAAGCAGCTTCACTAGGTTTATCGATCCAAGTCAGTGAAACCGGCCAAGTTTCAGTGAAAGCCAATAATGCTGTGGAAGAAAGCTTACACCGTGTTCGTAATGCCACAGGTAATGCAGGTGATGGCTTCGATGATCTCGGCCGTAGGGGTGTTAGAGCAGGTAACGATACTACTGAAGCATGGGAAGAAGCTCGCAAAGCAACGGAAGCAGCTATGGCTTCTCAGGGCAAGATGAAGGCATCCAAAACTGGAACAACTGCTAAACATGGGCTTTCTGTTGAAGAAATTGAACAGAGACTTAAGGATATTGGTTATGAAGGTGATACTAAGCAAAAAGCCAAGCAACTTTTTCAGGATGCCGAGCCGGTGGCTGGGGGGTATTACAAATCAGCCTCCAATGAATGGGTGAAGAAAAAGTATGGTACTACTGCTTACGATAACCAGAAGGCTTTAGGTAATGCTATGTATGTTATGGAACAGATTGAGAAGTTGGAGCAGTATGTAGGTAAAAGTGGTAGATCAGCCAACTTGGGTGATTATGCGCCATCAATTCCTTCTGTGTCATCAAATGCTGCTACACAAAGCATTAAGGAAAGTGTGAATTACAACATCCAATTCGGAGGTCAAACCCTATCCCTTACAGGTGATGCAAGCCAAAAGGATGTAATGACCAATCTGGTAAATCAATTAAAAGGTATAGCGAAATCAACATGAAACTCATTCGCTTAGCAACATCAGAAACCGTCCCATTAGAGGACGGTTTTTTATGGTCTGATGAATTCTCCTGGAAGCCCATCGAACAAACTCAGGCTTATGCAATGGATGGCACTTTGCATATTCAGGAAGGCAAAAAGAAGTCGGGCCGACCAATCACCTTGCAGCCAGCAGACCAAGAAATGGGCTGGATCAAGCTACGTGAACTGCGGACTGTTTTGGAATGGTCAAAACTGCAGGAAGAGAATTTCAAACTGAAGTTTGAGCAGCCTCATGACAACCGAGAATTCATAGTCAAATTTAACCACCAGGAGGGAGCCTTAGAGGCTGCACCGGTGAAAGGAATTCCAGCTGTATCACTGGATGATTATTACAACGTGACCTTACGCTTTACGGAGTTAGACGATGGCGATTGAAACTAAGGATTTAGTAATTTACAAGTCTGAACGCTTGACTGATAACTCGGATGGCGGTGGTAAATATTCTGGTGTTGTAGTGCAGGATGGCATTAGTAATAACCTGTTCAATGATGTATCTGAAATGGATCGAACCATGGGTGATGTGTCCATGCGCAAGGTTTTTCCAGCAGTTACGACTGAAGACACTGATTTACTCATGGGTGCAACGGTATTTGTATCTGAGCTACCAGAAGATCCAAATGTCTCAGCATTATTGTTTAGCACCAAGAACTGGACGGATGAACGTCAGTCGGCTCAGAACCGGGTAGAGAATTATCTGGCCAAAGGCGGGCAGATTGCTGGTACGCCACTGGATACGCACTGGAAAGGTATGGCATCGCTGCAGGTGGCCATGTTTCCGCAAGAGGTTGAATCATCCGTTGGGGATACGATTGTCCTGATCAGTGATGAAGGTAAAGCTTTAGAGCGTGAACAGTATGTACGTATTACTAAAGTTGAAACGCGTACCGCAGTCATGGTCATTGATGGCAAGAGTGTTGAATACAAAGTTGCCACTTATTCGTTAAATGATGCTTTGGAAATTGATTTCGTCGGCCTTTCAGCCCGTCAGTGGTACGCGGGCAATACCTCAAAAACCATTATCCGCGATACCATTGTTGCAGACACAGGGCTTTACTATTCATCGACAGCACTGGCATCTGATGCAAACGTGGGTGAATTTACGGTAAATGCTAAAAGCATCTTTGCACAGCTGATCCCATCTGCCCAGACAGAGACTCCAATTATTGATGTCAACGCTGCAGGTGAAAGCGTGGTACTGGTAGCGGGTAATGAAGGTACCATCACGGTCAATTATCCGAATATGGTGATTGGTGTGAGCCAGAACCTGTATATCGGTTCAGCAGTGATTCCATCTAGCGTGGCGTTTACATTACAGGGGCAGCAGATCACCGATCAAGGTGGCTTGCTCAAGAATACTCAAGGCACACAGGTCGGCACAGTTGATTATCAGCGTGGTTTGATTCAGTGGACATCATCCGCACCTGCTGGAACCACTAGCCTAAATATCACATTCAAACCAGCTGCGGCACCAAACCAGTATTATCAAAGCCACACGATTCCGGTGACTCAGAATAATCAAGGTAGCAATTGGTCCGGTGTTTTAATTCCGATTCCAGCACCAGGCGCTTTGTCCATCTCGTATATGTCACAAGGCAAGTTCTATGAACTTAAAGATGATGGATCTGGGCAGTTAAAGGCTGCCAGTCCGTCATTTGGTTCGGGTATGATCAACTATGAAACCGGCTCATGGCTATTAACGACTGGTGCATTACCAGATGTAGATACACCAATTCTGCTGAACTGGGGCACACCAATTGTCACCTTCGTACGATCAAATTTAAGTGTAGAAAAAGCTGCCTTTGATTTTGATTTAGGTCGGCCGGGTGTATTACCGGGCATCACCATTAACTGGATGCTTGAAGGTGAAGAGAAAACAGCAACCTCCAATGCCCAGGGCAAATTTACCGGTGATGCCACCGGTGAAATTAATTATGCCACCGGGATTGGCAAAATCATTCCGAATAAGTTGCCACAAAAAGGTACGGTCTTTTCGGTGATCTATAACTACGGCACTTCACTTGAGCAGACCAAAATGGATGTTACTCCTGTAAATCAAAAGCTGACCTTTACCATTGGTACGGGATCAGCAATTCAGCCAAATAGCGTGGAATTAAGAATTCCGGTTAAAAGTAGTGATGGTATGGTAGCTGGCTTTGTGACGCTGATCGACACACCTGTAAATGCAACGATTGGCAATCTTGTTAATGAGCGTGGTCAAGTACAAGGTTCAATTACATATGCTACCGGTGCGGTTGAAGTTACACCTCAGGGCGTGGGTCATCGCTTCAAATCCACGTTTACACCTATGGCCACTTATGCCGCAGCATAGAGAGGAAATATGTCTTTTTATTCTCCACAAACATCCAATATTTCTGGTGAACAGGTTGAACTGAAAGCCTTTGGTGCTGTAGATGTTCAGATTAAATATCGTGATACATCAGGATCGAACTCGGCAACCCATATGGTGACGGCCAATAAGCTCAAACTGGATTTATCTTCTGGCTTTGATGAGCAGATTTTGACAGGTTCTGCGCGTTTTAAGGTTGGCGCCGATACCTTTTTGGACCGTACTGGCTTGCTGTATCGCAATGTGAATCCAGCCAGTAATAGTGGGATTCAGTCGGGTGTTATTCAATACGGTACCGGGATCGTTGAAATCGATTCCTGGACACCGAATACAGATAACACGATTACCTTGGAATCCTTAACTACCACAACCGACTTGTTGCCAGTCAATAAGATCAGCTTTAGAGCGCCGATCATGCCGATCCGGCCACAATCCTTAACTGTGGTTGTGGGTACCACTGAATTTGGTCAGCTGACATTAACCGCTGATGAAAATGGCGTAATCGAAACCAGCCGGGCGCATGGCCAAGTGAATTGGGAAAATGGCTTTGTCACGATTTACTTCTATACCAAAACCAAAATCACCGAAGCCAACCGAGCGGAAATTGAGTCAAACGACTGGTATGACCCGCTGCTGGAATATCAGGAGGGAGTCGATACTTATATCAATGTGCCAGTCTGGGTGGATGCTTCATCCGTACGCTATAACGCTGTGGCGTATACCTATATCCCACTAGACTCTGAAATTCTAGGTCTGTCTGCTACACGCTTGCCGATTGATGGCCGGGTGCCGATCTTTCGGGTTGGTGGAATTGGTATTGTCAGTTCAAGTAAGGCTCAGGAATTACCAAGTGCAATTGCAGGAACCACGTACGATCTGAATGATCAGCGCATTTCATGGGCAGAACTTGAAGATGCCAACGGAACGAAAGTAGCTTTCGATTTGTACACAGTTGATTATGATTATGGCCGTGTGACACTCGGTGGTGACTTTATGCTAGGTAATCTGGTTGAGCCACTGGTGACAAAATACCGCTATCAGGATATGGGTCTGATACGTGATGTGCAGATCAATGGTCAGCTGACTTTCACCAAGCCCTTAACACATAACTATGATGCGGTGGATACCATCGTAGGATCTGCTTTAGTGATTGGTGACATGCAGGCGCGTTACACACGCAAGTTTGTGCAAGGCTCGTGGAGTAATGTATGGGTTGATGAGCCAACGGGTAGCGGCATTTCAGCCAACTATAACGATGCGTTATATCCAATTGCTGTGACGAATAAAGGCGCTATTCAAGAGCGATGGGCACTGATCTTCACTGATGCACAATCATTCCGCTGTGTTGGTGAATACTCAGGGCAGATCGGCACAGGGAGTGTGAATGTGGATTTTGCTCCAATCAACCCAGTAACAGGCTTGCCATATTTCACAGTGAAAAAAGAAGGTTGGGGCGCGGGCTGGGCAAATGGTAACGTGCTGCGCTTCAATACTGTAGCTGCAAACTTCCCAGTCTGGGTGATTCGTACAGTGAAGCAATCTGAGCCAACTGTTATGTCAGATCAATTCCAAATCATGCTACGTGGCGACATTGACCGCGTGCTGTAAACATTAATTTAAATATGACCGCTTTGTGTGGTCTTTTTTTTATAGGTAAAAAAGATGGCAGGTTTAGTAAAGCACTATCAAAATACCATGAAGGGCATCCCTCAGCTATCTAATGCTTGGGGTTCAATGATCAATTTACTCGATGCGGTCTTGGTTAATGGTTTTAATCATGTGCCAGTGATAAGCATAAGCAAGTCAACACCTACTGCTATTACCGCAACTATCCACTTGGGCAGTGGTCATGGTTTTATTGATCGCCAAGTGGTACGTATCACCGGCTCAACAAATGGCTGGGATGGTGATTATAGGGTTTTAAGTGCTGACACTAGCTTAATCACGATTGAATGTACAGCGGAACATCCAAGTGTTATTTCGGGTACAGCAACTTGTTTTACAGCGCCACTTGATTTTGAGGTTGTATATCAAACACCAGTTGAATCTATTGAACCAAAACGTGCATATCGCTCTACCGATCCTGAGTCATTAGGTTTAATTTTGCTGGTACATGATTTTTGTGTAAGTGGTGCTGCGGCAACAGGTGCAAAATTTGCAAAGGTAGGCGTGGTGTCCGGTATGACTGATATTAACAACATTACTGGTGTACAAATGCCGTATGATCCCGCAAAACCAAATAGCAATTGGGAGTGGGATGGAGCTTATCACGGCTGGGCAAAATGGTACTATCGAACCGCCAATCACGGTGGTTCAGCCAGTACTATAACAGATAACACCCAGATAACCACCCCCGTCAATTCACAATTCTTACTTGTGGGGGGGGCTGACGGTTTTGTTCTGGATGTTACTGTCAGTGACCGAGGTCTTTTTCAGACATATGGATATCTCGAATTTTTAGATGCCAGGAATAATACTAGAAATCTAGCTTTACTGGCTGCTGGAGTTCAAATAAGAGCTAAAGAGAGTGATAACCTTGTTGCGCACGCTAGGTCTGGAGTAAGGCTAGGTGGTAACACTACACCTGCTTATGGTGGCTTATATTTAAATGCAGCTATCTGGTTTGATGCGGCAGGAAGTTCAAATTACGAACTTGCAGGTCAGTCTATCTATCTTGGGCAAGGTAACAATAAAAACGCCTCCGTATCTGCATCTAGTAATGTGTTTTTTGTCCCCTTTATGCTAACAGTTGGTGATAATTATATTGGATATCTGCCTTTCATTAAGAGCACTGCCAATTCATCTAATGTGGAAGGGGTTTCAAATATCGGCAAGTACGTTACGCGCTACTCAATGAATGAAGCAATACTTCTTATTAAGCATGGCTATACACTGGAGCAAAGGTAAATGGATATATTAACCCCCATTAATTTATCTATACATGCTCAGAAATGGACGGTCATAGCTGGGCGCATATATGAGCTAGGTATTCCGGTGGCAAGACAAGTCAATATTTATAACCGAAACAATGGCATGTTAATAGCTACGACGAAAAGCGACGCTGATGGTCGTTATCGAGTAAATATTCCTTTAATTAATGCTTATACAATTACATCTATCGACCCAAAGCGTCAGTTTAATGCAGTCATCCAAGATAACGTGGTACCAAAATGAGTAAAACATCAGTTAATGCCCGGCTTGCCATGATTCAAGCCTTTGCAAATTTCATGGATAACGGTAGCCAAAGTGCTACCGTTATTTTTTATGAAGGCGTGCAGCCTGCCAGCCCTGCTGTTACAGCAGACTCAAACAGTGCTTTGGTGACACTCACGTTTCCTGAGCCATGTATCAAAGAAACCACTGCAACTTATGTGGAGTTTCACCCAACCGATACCGCAACAGTGATCAAGTCAGGCACTGCAACGTGGGCACGTATTTATAATGGTGCAGGTGAAGTGGCTGCCGATCTGACAGTAGGTACAGATATTTCTCTGGCCAACACCAATCTCGCGCTTGGCGGCACGTTGTCAGTCACTTCGATAAAACTCAGACCTTAATTTAAAAAGGGTGCTCATGTGGATTTTAAAAATAAGCTCGGCACCGTTGATGCTCACAACTTAAACCTGAACTTTAAGTCTGATAATACTGACAGTCATAACATCACTCTTAATTTTGAGCATCTAGCCGACGGATCAACCAATCTCAATTTCGGTGATGATGTTTCTGCTGTAATCGATACAGCACTTGATACTGAGTTTTCATTTGAAGTCACAGCAGTCTATGCAGATAGTGGTGCAAACACTGCAGTTATAGACACGGTACTTGATATTGAGTTCAGCTTTGATGTTGTCGCAGTCTTTAAAGAGAACACCGATGTCATTGGGCACATTGATACAGTCTTAGACACTAGTTTTAACTTTGAAATCGAAGCGGTATTTAGTGAAAACCTGTGCACGATTGATACGGTTTTAGATACTGGGTTTTCATTCGAAGTTAAAGCCCTGTTTGATATTAATCATATTGTCGGGGTGTCTTACGGCTTTGACATGCGCTATCAGAAAGCCATCGCAGCCTTGAGCACCACAGAAATACCATGGGCCAAGCCTATAGTAAGAGTCTCAAATGAGGCTCTTTTTTATGACCAGGGTTTGGTGATTTCCAATCAGAAAAATATTCAATATGAGCAAGCAGGGTCATTGAATCGCGCGGTTAGATCGATACATGAGCAAGCAACCGGTTTAAGTTCAGATGCATATGTGATTTGGGAAGAGGGTGATAAACGCTTTATTCATCAGCGTTATCTGCATGAAGAAACCATCAAGCTGCGCCATAACCGGGAAACCCTCTGGCAGGAAATGATTCGCCGTCGTAAGACGTTTACCTATTCACATGAAGTGGCTCAAGTCTTTGAGCATCGGTTTTCATTTGAATGGGATAAAGGGCTTGAAATTGTTACCAAGTCAGATTTGCCATGGGATAAAGCCAAAGCGATTCATTATCGCAAGCATCCGATTCAACCTTGGCCAAAGCCCGAAACGCCCAAATATGAGGGCACTGGCGATCTAAACTTTGTATGCCTGTGTCATGACATCGATTCGCACAATATTGTTTTAAATTTTGGTGCAGATGACTGTATTCCAGCACTGCCGAAAAGGAACTGGTGGTATCTCGTGAATACATTAACAGCCGAGCGCTTAGATACCGGTGAGAAGATTAAAGTCATGGATGGCACCTACAGCACCAGCCGGTCGCAGTGGTGTTGGACTTACTCAATCACAGTGGCTCATACCGAGAAAGATAAACTACAGCCGATCGATGGGCAGCCATTGATTCTTAAAGTCATAATCAATGGCTTTGAGCATCATATTCTGCTGGAAGATCCCGAAGAAACCCGACGCTTTGCCAGTGTGCTTTACACTTACCCGGGGCGAAGTGTTACTGCTTTGAACTCGGATAAATACGGACCAACACGCTCATTTATCCAGGACAATGAACGCACCTCTGTGCAGCTGGTGCAGGCTGAACTGGATCGAGCAAATAGCGGTACAACTCTGGACTGGAAACTGATTGATGATCTGGGTTGGATTGTACCGATTGAAAGCCTGAGCTATGCAGAACTGGCGCCAATCGATGCAATCAAGCAGGTGGTTGATGCAGGCGGTGGCTTTATCTATAGCCAGAAAGCAGGCAACATACTGACTATTTTACCCCGGTACCAGAAAGGCTATTGGGATACGATGACCGTGGATGATTACGATATTCTATTGTCTGAAAGCCTGGTCATGCAGCAGAACATTAAGAAGAACGATGAATACATTGCTGACTTCAATGCCATCACTGTAGTAAATAGTCGAAGTGGTGAGAGCCTGAAAGTACAGCAACGGGGTACCTCAGGTGATGTGCCGCTTGAGTCAGTCACTGGTCCACTATTCAATGTGGTGTCAGGTGCCAGCTATGGGAAGAATGCATTGGTGAAAGCCAATATTCAGGAACTGCACACATTCTCTGATATCCCGGTCAGTCAGGAAATAGGTGAGATGCTACCTGGTAAAACCATTGCTTTTAATGGCCAGTGGTGGGGTGTGATTGACTCAGTTTCAGGTAGCTTCTCACATGAAAAAGTGAATGAAACCATTACCGTGGAGCGCATCAGCCGTGAGTAATCCTTTATTTGAATTGCGTAAGCTCTTGAATCCAACCCATGCCGAATACATTGGCACCATTACATCAGTGAAACATCCAGAGTATCGGGTACAGATTGACGGTGGATCTGGTCCGGTACTATGTACGTCCGGTACAGCCTACAATTTAGGTACTAGAGTATTCATTTCAAACCAAGTGATCCTAAGGCCAGCACCTACTGGACAGCATTCAGAAATAGAAGTCTAAACTTACAGAAATAGAAGTCTAAACTTAACCAAATGACAGCACCTTTTTTAGGTGCTTTTTTATTGCCAAAAAAATAGGGGGGGCGTATGCCTGACAGCGAAACGTATGGGGTGCGAGTTGAGAAAAAATTAGATCAACTGCGCTTGGAAATGGGTGAATTAAACAACAACGTCATTCGCTTAACTGAACGGAATGAATATTACCAGTCACAAGCTGTGGCAAACCGACGGGATATTGATCTGCTTCAGGCGGATATGAACCAGGCTAAAGGAGGGCTCACCTTTGCGAAAGCCCTAGGTGGAACTGCTATTGGGCTACTCATTGCCTTTGGTTCATGGATAGTTCAAGGGAGTACAGCACTTGCTAAAGAAAATGCAGGACTAAATCAAAAATTAGCCATTATCGAATCAAAGCAGATCCGCATGGATACAGACCTGGCAGCAATGCGGAACCAGATTGATCAACAAAAAAACAAACAGTGAAGAGAGATAAGATGAAATTAATTAATGAAAGTGTTTGGAAGTTTGACTCAGTAAAATACGGCGCCTATATGGCGCTTTTTTTATCCTGCGTACATTTAGTTTTGCAGGAAGTGTATAACGCCAATGTCTTGCCTGAACCGTATCAAACGATTGCTTCATTGGGCTTGATGTTCTTGGCGGTGCTGATTGGCCGTAAAAAGGCTCAGCCAAATCTATCGCAATCTTTAGGTTTTGCCACTATCACGGCAGGACATAGCAATTCTGATCCTGGTGCAGTGAATGGCAAAATTAAAGAAGCTGATTTGGTGACTAATTTCAGGAATGCGGTTTCTTTTTATTTACGTGAGGCAGGCATTCAGGTCAAAAATGATGGTACCGGATCACAGAATGATCCGCTTTCATCGGCCATCAAGTTGATCAAAGGATCTAGTGTTGCGGTTGAATTCCATATGAATGCTGCGACTTCGAGACAAGCGAATGGAGTAGAGACAATTGCCTTGCCAAAAGATAAGAAATTGGCACAGGATCTATCTGCAGCTGTAGCAACTGCATTGGGCAGCCGATTACGTGGCGATAATGGCTGGATTGACCAATCTAAGTCAGCACGTGGCCGCTTGGCATACGTGAATGCTGGCGGTTTGATTGTGGAGCTTGGTTTTATTTCGAATGAAGCTGAGCTTGCAGCATACCAGGCACGTTATTGGATTGCAGCAAAAGCTGTGGCCAAAGTGCTGATTGATTATGAAAAGTGCAATTAAGATTTTACTGCTGTGCAACCCTGGGGTTCACAGCTTTTTTAAAACTTTAATATAATGCTTGGCTTGAAAAATTAATCTTTATTGCATTTAGTGTCTTGGCCTAAAGCACGTAGTCTATCTCGCTCCAAACGCTTTTGAAGTAAATTTTGATTGGCTTTTTCCGTTAATAGCTGAGCTTTCATCAAATGAAGAGTAAGCTTAGAATTGTTAGCATCAGATGGCGTGATAGTTGTTTTAAACAGATAGGTGCCATAAGGTGCTTTACCAAAAAAAATGGCAAGATTTTTTTCCCGATCTAAATTTGCATCAACTAATACATATGAATTCGCAGTTTTTACCTGCTCACATCTTAAATACGCTTGCTTTAAATTCGCATAAGCATCTACATATCCCAATGGAACATCTACTGACCCACCTTTGCCAATTGACTTAGAGATTAATTCACTTTCAGAAGTCGGCAAGATCATTTTTACGCAGCCCTGTAATAGGGCTAAGGATGCCAATAATCCGAAAGTAGCTGTTTCTTTAATATACTTTGACACTTTTGAGATTTGCATGCTCAACATCTTCAACAATTCGTTTTTTAATTACAATAGAGTCTGGATCGTTTGATTTAAATCTTGAATCCACTTCATATTCAGCAATAAATACTCTTGGCTTGCTGCCTGGAATACGATCAACACCAATCACATAATCTTTATTTTCTTCCAAGGTTATATTTTTAATTTCAGTGAAATAACTATGGTTACCTATTCCGCTAACAAAAACAATGTCATGTTGACCAACCGGTAGTTTTAATTTTGCTTGCGAGTAATCAAATCGAGTCATTGTAGTAGAAGGGCTGATGATTGAATTCTCAACAAATCTTACGCGTTTTCCATCAAAGGTATAAACGGTATATGGGTACGCACTAAGGGAGCCAGAACCCTGAAAAAATGTATAAGGAATAGTTTTTATCGTTGCATATTTTTGCTCTTGGCTAACAAGTTGATTTGTATATGCCGTCAACTTTTCAGAGGTGGGTGCATTCGATGGAGTATTTAAATAACGCGCTTCTTTAGGAATATACAGTGGTAGCATAGAAACAGATTTTTTATCATCTGCAGTTTCTACAACCTGACATCCAGTTAAAAATCCCAATATCCCTAATAGTAAAAAATTTTTTATATTCATTGCCATATATTCAAATCTGATGATAATTTCGTAAATGCAATATACTCATAAAATATTAATATTCAAATAAATTTACTGTATATTCCATATTTTTTTAAACTAACTGGCTGTAATTTAAGTAAAAGTAGCTTTATTTAAGTTTTTTAACGCTGTGCATCCTACTAGGCTGCACAGCTCATTCGATTACGACGAATGTGAATGAAAGAATATGTATTGGGGTGATTTGAGAGTTAAGCCTTATAGTACCGGCGTAATTTTTCAATTACGGATCTATACTTAATCCTACTACCTTCACATAATGTGTTGTAGCTTTGAATAAACTCAATAGGCATAGGAGTGTTGAGTCCCCTAAACGTGGTATTTATTGCCTTATAATATTCTTCTAAATCATCAATAACACTTTGCAGGTTGGGTAAAAATTCTTGATTGTAATCATCTTCTGGTATTATATGACCCAGTATGCATAAAGATGAAGCCATAATATTTATAATATCCCTTAGTTGTTTTAGATTAATATTCAACTCCTGCTGATAAGAAATTTTATGAGGTGTTGACAAATAATCCACCATGAAGGTGTTAATTCTAAGGAGGTTTAAGTCGCAATCATAAACTGAATCCATAACCTTCATGCAAAGTTGAGCATCTATCCCTTTATTATGCTGATCCTTCCAATCATTAAATAAATAAGCTGCAATAAAAGCAGCCCATAGTGTTGCAACCCCACCAAAGTAACTGCCTAAAATATTTATAGCTTCTTTTGCAGCATTGGGTGACTCAAGACATAGTAATAAAACCCAGAATAAAATGTAAACTATAGCCAATATAAATATTCCACCAATGACACTTAAAGCCAATGGATTGATTCTTTTCAACTTTTCACCCCAATTAAAAACACATAATTACTCTTCAAATTTAAGCCCATCCGGCTTCCGTCCTAAAAATCTACCCATTCTTTATCGTATGCTCTACATAAAAGTAGGTCCATGCTCTCATTGTCTTGTTATCTCCACGCCTTCCCAAAATTCCCCACGTTTATCCCTCAAAAACTTCTCCGCTTCATATTTACTGTAGAACTGCTTAGCTTTCTCAAAATCCTTATCCCAATACCAGCCAGCAGAATACATAGCATCAACGTCTGACACTTCCAAGAAATCATTCTCATCAGTCTGGATTCGGTAGGCCAAATATCTTCCATTCTTCTTTATATAGTGTGGATAGTTGTAGCTCATACTCTTACCTTTTAGTTTTATAACTGAAGATTATAATTTAATAAAAGCTCTCAAGATGAGGCTTAATTCATTGTCATGAATTCCATACATTACATAACAATCAACTTTTGTTCGACCTGTAAAATAAAATATACTTATTGAGCAGATTAGCCGGCTCAGAAGAAATTTTAGGTCGGTTTTTGCGTTTTTGATCCTGTGGATAAGTCGGAGAAAGCACCAAATAAACACCATATCAATTTAAGATACTGATTCTAAAGCGGAGTTAATAAACAATGATTTTAGTGACGGGTGGTTTAGGCTTTTTAGGCTCACATATTGCTTTAAGTCTGATGGCACAAGGACTAGAGGTCATTGTGGTCGATAATCTGGCCAATGCCAGTCTACAGACCTTAGAACGCCTTGAATTTATTTCCGGCCGCTATGTGCCTTTTGTCAAAATTGATATCCGTAACACTCCAGCATTAAATAAAGTTTTTGAACAGAATTCAGTACAGGCTGTCATTCATACTGCCAGCTTTAAATCATTAGAAGAATCAGTTTTAAAACCACTTGAATATTATAATGATAATGTCAGCTGTATCATGAGCTTGATGCGTGCCATGCAGCGTACTGGAGTACGCAATCTGGTGCATTTGTCTTCATTGGCTGTATATGGCCATTCCGGAACGGATTTAAAAGAAGATCAGGCTTTCAATTACACTTATCCAAATCCTTATATTAAATCACAGCAGATGGTGGAAGAAATCATCCGGGATACTGCCAAGACGGATAATGAATGGCGTATTGCGATGTTACGTCTTTCCAATGTCGCGGGTGCTTTTGAAAATGGCATTTTAGGTGAATGGGTGCCACCTTTACCAAAGAATATTGTGCCTCTGGCCATGCAGGTGGGTGCGAAGCAGCGTGAATATCTGGAATTGCGCCGTCAGGCCAAGACCGAAGACTATACAGTAGAACGTAGTTTTCTACATGTGATGGATGTCTGTGATGCGGTATTCAAGTCGCTACATTGGCTGTCTCAACAGCAACAATGGACTTGCGAAGCCTTTAATATCGCTGGAGAGCTGATCTCAATGCAGACTTTGCTGGATCAGGTTGCAGAAGTCACCCAATCCGCTGTTCCTACAGTAGATGCTTTGCCATATCCGCATGCTGAAATGGATCAACTGGGTGCTAATACGGATAAAGCCCAACAGTTGTTACATTGGCAGCCACGCTATACCTTACGGAAAATGTTAGAGGATGAATGGCTGTTCTATCAGAATACGTTAAGAGGGCAGTGATTAAGAATCCTATAAGTTAATTATTGATAATAATTATCATTTGCAAAATTAATCAAACTCATTAAGATGAATAGAGTACAGCATTGAAGCTGCTGTCTAAATGAGTAAAACATGGAATAACAATTGAGGTTGAGCATGCAAACACGTATTGAACATGACACGATGGGAGAAGTCGCTGTACCGAGTGAAGCACTTTGGGGCGCACAAACTCAGCGTAGTCTACAGAACTTCAAGATTGGCAATGAGCATTTGCCACGCGCCATGATTCGTGCCATGGGCTTGGTCAAGAAAGCAGCTGCGATCACCAATGCCGAGTTAAACCAGATTCCTCATGAGTTATCGACCTATATCATCGGTGCTGCGGATGAAGTGATCAGCGGTCAATGGGATAGCCAGTTCCCGCTAGTGGTATGGCAAACCGGTTCGGGCACGCAAAGTAACATGAACTGTAATGAAGTGATTGCCAATATTGCTAACCAGAAACTGGGCAATCCTTTAGGCGCACAAAAGCCTGTGCATCCAAATGATCATGTCAACCGCGCTCAATCGACCAATGACTCTTTTCCGACCGCGATTCATGTGGCAGCCAGCTTACAGATTAATGAACTGTTAATACCGGCAGTGACACGTTTACGTGATACCTTGCATGCCAAATCTCAGGAATTTGCTGAGATTGTAAAAATTGGTCGTACCCATCTTCAGGATGCCACACCTTTAACTTTAGGTCAGGAATTCAGTGGATATGTCTCTCAACTGGATCATGCCTTGGTTCGTCTGTATCAGGCTTTGCAAGGGTTATATGAATTGCCACTAGGTGGAACCGCCGTCGGTACAGGCTTGAATGCCCATCCAGACTATGCTGTTAAGGCCGCGGATACTCTAGCGGAATTAACAGGTTTGCCTTTTGTCACTGCTCCTAACAAGTTTGAAGCTTTGGCCGGCCGTGATGCAGCAGTATTTGCTTCAGGTGCTTTAAAGACTTTAGCGGTTAGCCTGAATAAAATCGCCAACGATATTCGCTGGCTGGCGAGCGGACCACGTTGTGGTTTTGGTGAATTACGTATTCCTGAAAATGAACCGGGTTCAAGTATTATGCCGGGTAAGGTGAATCCAACCCAAAGTGAAGCCATGACCATGGTTGTTGCTCAAGTTCTAGGAAATGACACGACAATTAATGTGGCCGGTGCATCAGGGAATTTTGAGCTGAATGTCTTTATGCCAGTAATTGCTTATAACCTGTTGCAGTCTATCCAACTGCTTGGCGATGCATGTAACAGCTTTAACGATAACTGTGCAGTCGGAATCGAACCTAATCGTGACAAGATTGAACACTTCCTGCATGATTCATTAATGCTGGTTACTGCATTGAATCCAGTCATTGGTTATGAGAATGCAGCTAAAGTGGCCAAGACTGCCTATAAAGAAGGTAAAACCTTAAAACAGGTCGCAGTAGAACTTGGATTGGTGACTGCAGAACAGTTTGATCAGGTGGTTCGTCCTGAAAATATGGTGGCTCCAAACGTAAAATAAGTCTTTTCTAATATGGTTAAGTAATAAAGCCCTCTAAATGAGGGCTTTATAATATCTAAGGATTATTCATACAAATTTTAATAAAATACAAGCACATGTTTTTGCTGGAAAATTCTCATTCAATTGAGCTTGTTTTTTAAATGCTATGAACCATCTATCGTTCAGGTTTTGACAGATATGCAATGAAGGATTACTAATAGAAATTCCCTGATAACTAGAAAAATGAGGTAAGGGTGATGACTGACTTTGATGATGATTTTGATTTGGACGAATCCTATCCAGATGAGGATTTATATCCAGATTATACAAAAAAGAAGTGTAGCAGCTGTAGCGGTACCGGCTATAACGTTGTGGAAGCCAAACAGTGTGTCAAATGTATGGGAACCGGAAAAACTGGTGAGATAGATTAACTCAACTCATAATTGTTTATTAAGCCTGCTCTGTGAGTGGGCTTTTTTATTCTCCTCATCAGGAGTTCTTAATTTTATAGATCCATGAGCAAATAAAAGAAAGAATTTAAAATTACGGGTCAAACCGTATTAGAAAGATATTTAGCGATAACTATTGAAGTTTTTTAGTGCTAAAGCTTATCCTCATGACTTCTCATACCGAATTAACATTGAATAAGCGTATATAGCTGCTAAAATGCAGTTCGTTTTTACTGCTGTTTTGTCGTTTATTCCGCATGAGTTTCTATAGCATATGAATAAACGTCCATAAAGTGGCAGGTTGTTTAAGGAAAATTTAATGCTTGATATTTATTTAACAGATGTTCAAAAAAAGATTCAATTCAAGGATTATCCAGGTGAGCATCCTGTTAAATTTATTCTGAATTTTAAAAAGATTTTTCCAAGTGTAATGGAACTTCTTTTACCTGTTCTCCCGGAAAATGAAAATCTTGATGAAATGACCTGGGAATCAACCACTCAGGACTTTGAGACATTTCAGATGTTATTAACAGGGTGGGGCATTATTGAATTGCGTTTAAATGCGATCACCCAGTATAAAGATAAGACATTTGCAGATCAGTTGGTGAAAGAGGCGCAGCAAAAACGCAGAGAATATCAGAAGAAACATCTTAAGCTTTCTAGTGTGGATCTGGATTATCTATTTATGCATGATGTGCATGGCTTGATTGATGCTGAACTGGTAGAACTAGGTGAAAAATTCTATTTACCAACCTTACGTGATCTTTGGAAAAATAAAGTCTCTGCTCAAGTGCTTAATGCTAAATTCTAAGAAAATTTAAGCTGATTCATTCAATTTCATCCTCCAAATTGGGGGATGATTTTTTATAGCGATTTCTAAGGATTGACATTTCCCTTATGACAATAAATAGCCTAAGCAAATTTCTATATTTATCATCAAAACAACTTTCTGCTACATCATTGAACATGGTGACTTATTTTAAAACAGAAATTGGCTCAGAAAAGGGCATTTATTTTATCGTTTGATAAAAAATAAATTAAAAAAATATTCTTTATCAAAAGAATATATAAAGATATTACTTTAATAATATAGCTATTCCAGTCATATTTTTTTAAGCTATCAGTACTTGTGAGTAAATGAATCACAGAATTCTTATTCATTAGAATTCCTTCATAAAAATAAGTGAAGGTTCCAGTTTTCCCGAAGATATATCCAAGGATTTAACCGAATGTCGAATCAGTTTTTAGATTTAATTACAAAACGCCGTACTATTTATGCCATTGGTAAAAATGTAGAACAGTCTCCTGAATATTTAACTGATTTGATTCAAAATGCGATTAAGCAAAGTCCGTCATCTTTTAACTCGCAATCATCTCGCGCCGTTATTTTATTCAATAGCGAACATGAAAAATTCTGGGGCTTTGTCGCTGATAAATTAAAAAGCTATGCCAAAGATGAAGAAAGTGCTGCAAAAACGACTGCAAAAATGGCAACCTTTGCTGCTGGTACGGGTACAGTTTTATTTTTTGAAGATCAAAATGTAGTAAAAGGCTTGCAAGAGCAATTCCCATCTTATGCCGAGAATTTCCCAATCTGGGCAGAACATTCAACTGCTATTGCTCAGTTCTCTACCTGGACTGCCTTGCATACTGAAGGCCTGGGTGCATCTTTACAACACTATAATCCGATTGTAGATGAGCAGGTTCATGCAGAGTGGGATATTCCAGAAAACTGGAAACTTCGTGCTCAACTGGTATTTGGTTCAGTTGAAGGCGAAGCGCGTGCGAAAGATTATCTGGAAGATGATCAACGCTTCAAAGTTTTCCAATAAGCTTAATTTCCGATCTGTCTTTAATCATTTTTAAGGACAGATCTCAAGGTTGTTTATAAAAATACGCATTAGATTTTTTAAAACTAGGCTAAACTAAAGCGGTATTTGAAGAATTTAATGAGTCAAACCGAATGTCGAAAAACACGCAGAAATTATCACCATTACAGGAACTGATTGCAGAGCAGAAATTGCTGTGTGAAGAGGTCGGTTCTGCTTATGTAGAAGTAAGTGGTGATGATGTCGTTGCAGTGGCTGTACATACCCTGAAGCAGGATCCAATTGTCGGAATCCGTAGAAAGCCTGAGACAGAAGAAAATATTAGCTGGTATATTTATGGTGGTGAACTGGCTTCAAATGAAGATGCTTTTGAAACCATGACTGTGCGTGAGTTACAGGATATCGCCCCTGAAGTTTTACCTTATCTGGCTTTAGAGCAGGGCTACCGCTTCATGATTGATGCAGATGATTATGAAGATGTCTGGAAAGAAGAAAACTAAAAGAAGACCTTCGAAATGATCAAATCCTCATCTTTAATATGTACTTTCTTTATTTGCATGCAATTGAACAATATGGCTTTTGCCGAAAAGCTTTCACAAGCGGATTATGATCAGTTTATTGCTATGCAAACAAAAATAGTCAATGAAACCAAACATATTTTAGATGATCCAGATCAGAATGCTGATGCACAAAGTCAACGTCAGGCATTCTGCCAGCGTTTAACGGCTTATGAAGAGATTCAAAAAGTTTCTGAAGAAAATCATGAACTCAATATGGCGTCCACAATGGCGATGATTGCTAAAAGCTTTCTGGATCGACAAGCACAGAGCATGAATAATTCAGGTATGACCACCGCAGTATTTTGTAAGAGTAGGGAAGTGTAATTAAGCTATAAAAGCAAGAGCATCGTCTTGAGTTTTAATAGCCACCATCATCATTTAAAAATGCATCCTTCTGTTCCGGAGTGGAAACTTTGACAGTTGGAATAAAGGAACTCGCTGCTGTTAATCGAGCTATATTGAAATCCTTAGTTCCTACTTGAGGAATAATAGGTATTTGACTTGTTCGAACAATTTCACCATAAACTATCGTGATCAATTCTGCTGGAGTTAAACCCGCTTCTGCTATTACACATTCTGCTGATTCAACAACATCTTGTTCCACTAAGAATTCAATGCTTTTTTTAACTAAATTGTTCATAAGATAGCCTTAGAATACATTTTATACACTACTTTAAACTATCAGATATGAAGCATATAGAAGCTAATGAAATTAAATATTCATATCTTATTTAGGAATGTTGATCTTGATAAAGGTATAGACGGATAAAAAAGGGTAGGGCCAAAAAATTAGCCCCTTTTTTCGACTTTCAGCTTGTTTATAAAATGCATAAATACTCTGATACGTAGCATATGGATTTCAGTGCTTTTTAAATTATTCATTAAATAAACTTTATAAAAATCTATTTATATACAAATTTTACCGGGTAAATATCAGCTACTTTTGAAATTTATTAAGAAATATTAAATATTTATATGTCTCTTTTTTACTCAAACGAAGGGCGGTAAAATCATTGCACGCTAAAATAGCCTAAGCAATTTTCTACTTTATATTTATTCTCGCAAAATCCATATCCCATAACTAAAACTTAATACCAAATAAACCTCTAAAACTCGTATATTTCCTAAAAATTTTAAAATATTTTTTTTATTAATGATCTAGTGTGACACTCAATTATGAGCAGATATTGCAATTTAGCCTAAGCATATTTTATTTCCATAAAAATAGCCTAAGCAAAATTTTAAATTATGTCATTGGCAATTGATTAACTTCCAATATAACTCCACTATTAACACCTAACATAGGAAATCACGGAATTCTCAAATGATCCTGAATTATCAAATACAAACCCATGAAACATCAACTTTAGCCCCAATGGTATTTATTCACGGTTTATTTGGTAGTTTAAGTAATTTAGGTATGTTAGCCCGACATTTTTCAGAGCAGGCAACTACGATTCAAATTGATGTCAGAAATCATGGTTTATCTGGCCATTCTGATGAAGTGAATTATCAAATCATGGCCGAAGATATTTTAGAAACTTTAGCCAGTTTAAATATTAAAAAATTTATTGCAGTCGGGCATTCAATGGGCGGAAAAATTGCCATGAAGCTGGCAGACCTGGCGTCTGATCTGATTGAAAAACTGGTTGTATTAGATATCACGCCAATTCAATATCAAGAAAATCATCATTCTGAAATATTTAAAGCCTTGTTTGCAGTCCAACAGGCGCAAGTCGCTTCACGAAATGAAGCAGCAAAAATTATGCGTGAATATATTCAAGAGGAAATGGTCATCCAGTTTCTTTTAAAATCATTTAATAAAGGGCAGTGGTTGTTTAATGTGCAAGCACTGTTTGATCATTATGAAGATATTACTGCTTGGAATAAGATAGAAAAAAATGAACTTCCAGCGTTATTCTTAAGAGGTGGAAATTCATCATATATCTCTAAATCTGAACATTTTGAAGCCATCAATCAGCAGTTTATTCATGCACAGATTGCAGTGATTGAAAATGCAGGGCACTGGCTACATGGTGAAAAGACGGCGGAAGTTTTGCAGCATATGCAAAATTTTATTGATGAAAAATAAATTATATTGATGAGCAGATGTATTTTCTGCTCATTTTATTTATGCATCATTAGTAAGCATTTTAATATTTTGATTTAAAAGGCTGCACTTTTTTGAGGTTTTTATAGGCTAATTAATTGATTTTCAGCCTCAGATTTTATTTTCTATTTTAGAGCAACATGTATTTATTGGTGCAAAATTTAATCTCTATTTTTATTTTAAATAGATAATCATAATGAAATTCAGTGGGTTAAAATTATAAATTAAAAGTGGCACAGTATTTGAATAGCTTCTCTCAAATTTTCTAAAAAAGCCTAACTAAGGTTGGAGAGAAGTACATGAAAGTCGAACAAAAAAAGTTTTCTAAAAATTTAATTGTTGCTGCAATGTTGGGAATACTGACTTTAACAGGTTGTTCAAAGTCGCCTGAAGATAAAACGGCCGCTACCTCTGAGCCGAAAGCAGCTGCAACTAGTGGGGAAACGATTAAAGTTGGTATTTTGCATTCTTTATCTGGCACGATGGCCATTTCTGAAACTTCATTAAAAGACACAGCGTTGATGGCGATCAATGAAATCAATGCCAATGGGGGTGTCTTAGGTAAAAAGCTTGAACCGGTTATCGTTGATCCAGCATCTGATTGGCCACTATTTGCTGAAAAAGCACGTCAGCTCATCACTCAGGATAAAGTTGCGGTCATCTTTGGTTGCTGGACTTCAGTATCACGTAAATCAGTATTGCCAGTGGTTGAAGAGTTAAACGGCTTATTGTTCTATCCAGTCCAATACGAAGGTCAGGAACAGTCTAAAAATATTTTCTATACCGGTGCTGCGCCTAACCAGCAAGCGATTCCTGCTGTTGAATATCTGATGAGTGAAGAAGGCGGTAAAGCAGAACGCTTTGTATTACTAGGTACAGACTATGTTTATCCGCGTACCACCAACAAAATTCTTCGTGCTTTCCTGAAATCTAAAGGCGTTGCTGATGCTGACATCATGGAAGAGTACACACCATTTGGTCATAGTAATTATCAAACCATTGTCGGTAACGTGAAAAAATTTGCTGCAGGTAAAAAGACTGCGGTGATCTCAACCATCAACGGCGATTCAAACGTACCGTTCTATCGTGAATTGGGTAACCAGGGCATTAAAGCTTCTGATATTCCAGTTATGGCATTCTCTGTAGGTGAAGAAGAGCTTCGTGGTATTGATACCAAGCCGTTGGTCGGCCATTTAGCGGCATGGAACTACTTCATGTCCGTGAAAAATCCGAAAAATACCGAATTCAGCGGCAAGATGAAACAGTATGCTGTGGAATACAAATTGCCTAATGCAGACAAGTTTGTGACCAATGATCCGATGGAAGCGACTTATGTGGGTATCAATATGTGGAAACAGGCGGTAGAAAAAGCCGGTTCTACTGAGGTGGATAAAGTTCGTGAAGCAATGGCAGGTCAGACTTTTGATGCACCATCTGGCTATCAGTTACAAATGGATGCTAATAACCATCATTTACATAAGCCGGTGATGATTGGTCAGATTCGTGGTGATGGTCAGTTTGATGTGGTTTATAAGACACCGAAAACCATCGCTGCTGAGCCATGGAGCCCATACATTCCTAAATAATTTCCTCCAAAGCCTGCTGCTCCGGCAGTAGGCCTTTCTGGTTTTTCATCTCCCGGACGGGACAACGTTAAATATATAAATAGGGAGGGCACTCATGTCCACTCGCCTAAATCTCGCGGCCATTTTTTTAATTTTGAGTCAGTGTTTGTGTCTCAATATGGTGCATGCGGAAACTCAATCTAGCGAAACAACCGTATCGCAATCATCTCAACAGTCACTTGATGCTATTCAGCAGTTTGTTCGTGGGGACTTTGCCACTCGTCGTGCTTTATTAAACCAGTGGCCTGCCAGTGTTGAACAACTTGATCAGCTGGCAGAGTTTGTTGAAAAAGATCAGCTTTATACTGACAGTTCAGGCAATACTTATATTCTGGAAGCAGAAGACAAACTGGTTAGCTATCCTGACGGAAAAACCGTGGAAACCTGGCCATCTGATTTATCGCAAATTACGCTGGTAAATACCTTAAATAAAGCACTGACCTTTGGTTTAGCAAAAAAGAAATTAAATTCAGAAGAAGCCTCTCAGCGACTTGAGGCGATTGATATTCTGGAAAATAACTTGTCCGAACTTGATGCTAAAGCCATCAATCAGATGTATTTAAATGAAAAAAACAATACGGTTAAATCACGTTTTGCCCAGTTAAAAGCACGTCTGGATTATCAATCTGAAAATGTCCTGACCAAAATAGAAGCGGCAAAAGTTTTAAAAGATTCCAACAGACCAGACGTTCTTGCACTGGTTCAAAATGAACTGGCTCAGCCAAATCTGCATCCTGATTTAAAAGCAGCGCTGGTCGATGCCAGAAGTAGTATCAAAACCCGAATTCAGGCCAGTGAATGGGCTGGACATGTATTTTCCGGTTTAAGTACTGCCAGTATTTTATTGCTTGCGGCTTTAGGATTAGCCATTACATATGGCTTGCTTGGTGTCATTAATATGGCACATGGCGAGCTGATCATGATCGGGGCGTATACCACTTATGTAGTGCAAAGTTTCTTTAAATCGCATTTTAGTGGTTTGGTAGATTGGTATCTGATCGCAGCGATTCCTGCGGCATTTATTGTCAGTGCAGCGATTGGCATGCTGATCGAACGTACCGTGATTCGTCCTTTATATGGCCGTCAACTGGAAACCTTATTGGCAACCTTTGGGGTGAGCCTAATCCTGATGCAAGTGGTGCGGATGATCTTTGGGGCACAAAATGTCGAAGTTTCTAACATTTCATGGCTTTCAGGCGGGATCTCGATTACTCCAAGCCTGATGCTGCCTTATAACCGTATTGCAATTATTGTCTTTACTGTAGCTGTCTTGCTGCTACTTGTTTATCTACTGAATAAAACCCGTTTTGGTTTATTTGTCCGTGCCGTAACGCAAAACCGTCAAATGGCTCGTGCTGTCGGTATCCGATCCAGCCGGATTGACATGATGGCATTTGGTCTGGGTTCAGGTCTTGCCGGTCTTGCCGGCTGTGCCTTGGCTCAAGTGGGTAATGTTGGGCCAGATTTGGGCCAGAACTACATTATCGATGCTTTCCTTGTGGTTGTTGTCGGTGGTGTTGGTCAGGTATGGGGTGCAGTTCTTGCCGCTTTGGGACTGGGTGTCAGTGGTACCGTACTGGAAATTGGTATGGGTGCAGTATTGGCAAAAATTATTCTCTTGGTTCTTGTGATTTTGTTTATTCAGAAACGTCCACAAGGTTTGTTTGCCATTAAAGGACGCTTTGTGGAGTAAGCCTATGAAAATCACATCATTACTTTCAGATAAACCTTATAGCGCACTCGCAATTGCGATCTGTTTTGTTATTTTACTGGCCTTGCCATGGTTACATTTATTGCCAGCGGATTCGAGCCTGCATCTGTCTGCTTATTGGGTCACTTTGATCGGCAAGATCATGTGCCTGGCGTTGGTGGCTTTAGCACTTGATCTGGTCTGGGGCTATGCCGGTATTTTAAGTTTAGGTCATGGCCTGTACTTTGCCTTGGGTGGTTATGCCTTTGGGATGTATCTAATGCGTCAATCAGCAGGTGATGGTTTGCCTGACTTTATGCGTTTTCTGAGCTGGACTGAATTACCCTGGTTTTGGGTGGGGACTAATCATTTCTGGTGGGCCATGATACTTGTGGTCTTGGTACCAGGACTAATTGCCTTTATTTTCGGCTTCTTTGCTTTCCGCTCAAAAATCAAAGGCGTTTACTTCTCGATTATTACTCAGGCGATGACTTTTGCGGCAGCACTTTTATTCTTCCGCAATGAAACAGGCTTTGGCGGGAATAACGGTTTTACCGGTTTCAAAACCATTTTAGGCATGGACATCACATCAGCACCAATGCGTGCCAGCCTATGTTTTATCACGGCTCTGGTGTTATTGCTGTGCTTTGTTGGTCTACGCCATTTAATGAATAAACCTTATGGTCGTGTGCTTGGCGCGATTCGTGATAGTGAAAACCGTCTGCAATATTTAGGTTACCGCATCTTATGGTACAAGCTTTCAGCCTGGGTATTATCTGCTGTGATTGCAGGTATCGCTGGTGCACTGTATGTACCACAAGCCGGGATTATTAATCCGAGCGAAATGAATCCGGTGAACTCGATTGAAATGGCAGTCTGGGTAGCGGCTGGCGGTCGCGGTACCTTGATCGGTCCGATCCTGGGTGCAGGCTTAATTAATGCAGTTAAAACTTACTTTACTGTGGCCTATCCAGAAGCCTGGTTATTAATTCTGGGGGCATTATTTATTGTGGTCACCATCTTCCTGCCTAAAGGCGTGATTGGATTATTTGACCGTTTTAAAAAGGAGCGTAGCGAATGAGTGAAATTTTACAACCTCATGGCGGCCATGCTTCTGAAGGCTATGGCCGACCAAAAGAGCAAGGGCCAGATTTTAGCCATGGGATCGCACTTTATCTGGAAAAAGTCAGTGTCTGGTTTGATGCTTTCCGTGCCTTAAATGATTTATCGCTGTATATCGAAGAAGGTGAATTGCGCTGCATCATTGGGCCAAACGGCGCGGGTAAAACCACGTTGATGGATGTCATTACCGGGAAAACCCGTCCTACTGAAGGTTCTGCATTTTTTGGCCAAACCTATAATCTGGCGAAAATGAGTACTGAAGAAATTGCAGAAGCTGGCATCGGGCGTAAATTCCAGAAACCAACGGTGTTTGAAAATTTCACCGTGATGGAAAATTTGCTCTTGGCTGCACCTAAAGATAAACGTGTTAAAAAAAGCTTTTTCAGCAAGCTCGATCCGGATGCACAAAATGCGCTGGATGAATCCTTACAGCAAATCCGCTTGCAGGAGTTTATTCACAAACCTGCAGGACTTTTATCTCACGGTCAGAAACAATGGCTTGAGATCGGCATGTTACTCATGCAACGTCCAAAACTCATTTTACTGGATGAGCCAGTGGCAGGGATGACCGATGCCGAAACCGAACGGACTGCTGAACTGTGTCTGGAACTGAAAAAGAATCATACGCTGGTGGTCATCGAACACGATATGAGCTTCATCGATACCATTAGTGAAAAAGTAACGGTGCTGGCACAAGGGGCGATTCTGGCTGAGGGCACATTGGCAGAAGTACAGGCCAATGAAGAGGTCATTGAAAAGTATCTTGGACGTTAAGGGGCTGACTGATGCTAGAAGTTAAAGATGTAAATCAGTTTTATGGCGGTAGTCACATTTTACGTGATGTGTCTTTCAATGCGCCTGTCGGTGAGTGCTCAGTGGTTTTGGGTCGTAACGGTGTTGGTAAAACGACATTACTGAAATGTCTGATGGGGATATTGCCCATCAAATCAGGTCAGATCCTTTTAGATGGCAAAGATATTGCCAAACTGAGTCCTGAACAGCGAGTACGGGCAGGTTTGGCTTATGTGCCACAAGGACGAGATATCTTTTCAACCCTAACAGTAGAAGAAAATATTTTGATTGGCATGGCGAAATTTAAAGGAGCCAAAACCCGTAAAGTTCCGGAACATCTTTATGAGATTTTTCCGGTATTAGAAGAAATGAAGTATCGACGCGGCGGTGACTTATCCGGTGGCCAGCAACAACAACTGGCGATTGCTCGCGCATTGGCATCTGAACCGCGTGTGCTCATTTTGGATGAACCGACTGAGGGGATTCAGCCATCTATCATTAAAGATATTGGTCGGGTAATTCGTAAGCTGGCTGATGGCGGTGAAATGGCAATTGTTCTGGTGGAACAGTTCTATGACTTTGCTGAAGAACTGGCAGATGGTTATACCGTCATGGCACGTGGGCAAGTGATTGCTCAAGGTATTGGAAGCGAAATGCCGGAAAAAGGTATTCGGGATCTGGTAGCAATTTAGTCATACTGCTTTTAAAGCCTCCCTTTTACAAAGGGAGGTTTGGAGGGATTTATAAATATAATTAAATCTCTGTATTCTCACTCCATAAAAAATACATGCCATATTGTCCAGTTCGGAATTCTCCACCTGCAGATTTACCTTCATCTGTTAAAAAATGCTTTCCATTTTCATTGAGTGTTAGATAACCTTTGGCAATCAATTTCTCAAAAGTGTCTGCTGTTTTTAAGCCTAGTTTTGCTGCAAGCTTCGCTGTGGTCAGCTTCGTGAACGCTGTATTTTCTTCTGATTTATTCTCTTCAGTTGGGATGGTCTCTGCTTTTACCTCATCTAAAGTAATACGGACTTCATCACTAATTCGAATAATCCGTTGTGCTTCTTCATAAGCTTCTTTAAATACATCATTATCTTCGTACTTGCGGATTAGAATCCCCATTTCATTGTTATTCACTTGGCTAAATTCATAGAGATTCAAGCTTGAAATGATGCACTCTGATTCATTCAAATAGCATTTTGCATGTAGATTTTTACAAAAACTTAGACGCACATAATCCAGTTTTTGCATCCATTTAATTTCATCAGGATGCAGATCACTTTTACCGTAAACAATACGGATATCAATTTTTAGCCGATCTTTGTCTTCCAATAGCTCTTTAATACGATCATTGAGACGCAAATATGGACTAATTAAAATTAAACGCTCTTTGGCATTTTTAATAAGTTCTTCTAGAAAGAAATTTGTTCCGCTTGTGTTTAAAAATTTTGCCATTTATTTCTCATATTCTTATTTAATCATTGTAGAGATATTAGCTTAAATTTTTGAATCAAGAAAATAATTTAACTTACGTATTAGCTCAACAAAAAAATTTGAGATTTTATCTTTCATTCAATTTTAGAATCTTTAAAAAACCAAGTTGGCACGATAACTGCTTTATTTTGATGCAAATTTTAAATGCTAAAAATTATTTGGTTTCAATTTGGAACAAATACAGGATTTATCAGCATCAGTAGGGTAGTTATGAAAATTTATACGCAACGTTTGGAAAACATTGCACCAGAAAGTGATTTTGAGTCTCTTGAACTCACATTCGATACACGACAAAAGAGCCGTTTTCGTGCAACTTTAAAAAATGGTGTTGATATTGGTGCAGATTTACCACGTACAGGAATTTTGCGTAGTGGTTCTTTTATAGCAACTGAACAGGGCGACATTCTTCGGGTCGATGCGAAGCCTGAAAAATTGATTCAGGTGACTACGGACAATAGCTTTGACTTATTAAAAGCAGCCTATCATCTGGGGAATCGTCATGTTCCTCTAATGCTCACACCTACTGCATTGTACTTTGAACCAGATCATGTACTGGCTGAAATGGTACAAGGTTTAGGCCTTGAAGTTCAGGAAGTCATGCACCCATTTGAACCTGAAAGTGGGGCTTATGCACAGCATCAGCATGACCACCGTTTAAGCCCAATCAAGGCGTTACATCATGTCCATCACTAATGCGTCTCAGCTGCTCAGCTTGCTGACTCTATCTTCAACGGCGTTGCCGATTGGAGCGTACTGTTATTCACAAGGGGTGGAAAGCGCTATCGAAAAAGGCATGGTGCATGATGAAGCCTCTTGTGTGAGCTATTTCCAAGAAGTATTGGAAATGCTGCTGGTGCGTTTTGAGCTTCCAGTACTCAAGCGTCTGGTAGAGACTTTTGATGATGCAGAACAGTTTCAGTATTGGGCAGAACTCTATCGGGCCAGCCGAGAATCCAAAGAATTACTGGCTGAATCTCAGCAGTTGGCATTTTCCTTGAATGCATGGATTAGGGATGTTTTAAAACAGCCGCCGAGCGTAAAAAAGCAATTAGGGTTTGTGCCGGTGTACGCACATTTATGTGGTGAGCTGGGTTTAGATCTTGCCGATGTATTAACTGCTTATAGCTTTACGGTTTTGGAAAATCAGGTGCTGGCAGCAGTAAAAACCATTCCACTCGGGCAAATGAGCGGGCAGCGGATTATTTGGCAATTACATCAGGAAATTCCTGAAGCTGTACAGGCTGCATTAGCTTTGAACGATTATGAAATCAGCAGCGCATTACCGCAATATGCCATGTTGAGCATGTCGCATGAAACCCAGTATTCACGCTTATTTCGGTCGTAATCTTCAGACCAGAGCAGCAGTAAAAAGATTGAAAAGCATCATTAAAACTGGTGCCAAGAAATTGTAAAAAAGGAAATCAACATGTCAGAACGTAGCCCATTACGCGTTGGAATTGGTGGTCCGGTTGGATCAGGTAAAACGGCTTTAACCCTGAATTTATGTCTTGCACTGCGTGAAAAATACAATATGGCAGTGGTGACCAATGACATCTACACTAAAGAAGACTCGAACTTTTTAACCCGTCATGAAGCGATGTCACCAGACCGCATTGTCGGTGTAGAAACAGGTGGTTGTCCACATACTGCGATTCGTGAAGATGCGTCCATTAACCTGGCTGCGATTGATGATTTGTGTGAAAAGTTTGATGGACTAGAGCTGATCATTATTGAAAGTGGTGGCGATAACCTTGCGGCAACCTTTAGTCCCGAATTGTCCGATCTAACTCTCTATGTGATCGATGTTGCCGGTGGCGAGAAGATTCCACGTAAAGGTGGTCCTGGAATTACCAAGTCGGATTTGCTGATTATCAATAAAACAGATTTGGCGCCAATGGTCGGTGCCAGCCTGGAGGTGATGGATCAGGACGCGAAGCGGATGCGTGGCGATAAACCATTTTTATTTTCTAATATGAAAACACAAGATGGCTTGAACGAGATTATCAGCTTTATCGAAAAACAAGGTTTATTTAAGTCTTAAGGGGAAATTCATCATGCGTCTATTCAAACAGTTACTGGTCGCAGGTATTGCTGCTTTACCTATGTTGGCAATGGCTCACGCGGGACATGACCATCACAATGGATTCTGGTCTGGCTTTGTCCATCCTTTTACCGGTTTAGATCACCTGATGATGGCAATTGCTTTTGGTGTATTGATGTGGACTGCAAATCAACGCTGGAAAATTTCGGGTCTCATCGGTCTGGCAGTAGCGATGGTTGCAGGCTTTGTGCTCGGTAGCAAGGGTCTGCTTTCAACTTCACTGGCTGAGTCAGGCATCATCGCTTCACTGGTCATTTTAGCTGTTGCGCTGTGGACTAAATCGAATAAGGTTTTGCCTGTCGCTGCAATCTTATTGGCCAGCTTCCACGGCGTGGCGCATGGAAGTGAATTGGGACAAGGCGGACATGTATCTCTATTAATCGTTGGCATGGTTTCAGCAATGGCTTTGATTTATGGCGCAGGCTTGGCTCTGGGTGCATTCGTAAAAAAATATGTGCCTTATGGCAAGCAGATCGTTGGTGGTCTAGCTGCAGTTGTTGCTGTCATTGGCCTGGCTTAATGCCTGGAAAATCATTTTCAGATGAAATTGAGTTGATTTGTTGATGCATGAACTGGCAGAAAAAAGCACACAGCAGAACTTATGGTATGCACGTCTGGAAATGGGATTTCAGGCGCAGCAACAGACTACGCGAACCATTTTGCAGCACCGCAAGCATCATGGTCCGGTACGCATCCAGAAAATGTTATGGCCTGAATCTAACGGAATCTGTCATGCCATTATCGTGCATCCGCCAGCAGGGATTGCCAGTGGGGATCATCTCACTTTTGATATGCAGGTAGATGCCAATGCTCATGCCTTGGTGACCACACCAGGCGCAGGTAAATGGTATAGAACCAATGGCAAGCAGGCTTTTCAGCATATTCACATCCGTTTAAATGACAATGCGATTTTTGAATGGCTACCTCAAGAAACCATGCTATTTGATGGGGCTAATGCCAGTTCCGAAACAATCGTCCATTTAGATGCGGCAGCCAGTTTTATCGGTTGGGATATGCTGGTGATCGGCCGTCAGGCACGAGATGAACAGTTTGCACAGGGGGCTTATCAAAACCGTTTTCAGCTTTGGCGTAAAGACAAATTGCTGGTTGCAGATACCTTGAATTTTAAAGGCAATGACCGCTGGCTCAGTTCGTGTCTAGGCATGAATGGACATGCGGTGATGGGCAGCTTCTGGGCTGTACCGCCTGAAAAATACCGTGCGAGTTTTTATCTGGAACAGCATCTCGATTTGATTCGTGAGCTCATTATGCGGATGGATGTTCCGATTACCTTGACCTTGCTTGGCGATGTAGTTAGCGCACGTTTTCTGGGAGATGATGTTCGTCAATGCCATGATGGCTTTGCCGCGATTCGCGCTCGTTTAAGACGATATTGGTTCGATCTGGATGAAGCATTTCCGAGAATTTGGCGGACGTAATCCTTTAATTCTCTCTCATTATAGGAGAGGGTTAGGGAGAGGTGATTAAACATTTATTAAAACCCTCCCTCTAACTCCCTCCCAAAGGGAGAGAGAACACCAAATATCGAATCTTGCACATATTTTGCTTAGAAATACATATATATCAATGAGGAACCAGTTATGGAACTCAACCCTACAGAAAAAGATAAACTGCTGATTTTTACTGCGGGTCTGGTGGCAGAGCGTCGTAAAGCCCGAGGTTTAAAGTTGAACTATCCGGAAGCCATTGCCTATATTTCTGCGGCACTGCTTGAAGGTGCGCGTGATGGCATGACGGTCAGTGAATTAATGCATTATGGTACGACCTTATTGACACGTGATGATGTCATGGAAGGCATTCCGGAAATGATTGCAGAAGTGCAGGTTGAAGCAACCTTTCCAGATGGATCAAAGCTAGTCACTGTCCATCAACCGATCGTATAGGAGCAGTACATGATTCCAGGAGAAATTTTTACGCCTGAGAGCGATATTGAAATGAATGTCGGTCGGGAAGTTTTGAAGGTAACTGTTGCTAATATTGGTGATCGACCGATTCAGGTCGGATCACACTTTCACTTTGCTGAAGCCAATGATGCCTTGCAATTTGATCGTGAGCTGGCCAAAGGCTTTCGCTTAAATATTGCTGCTGGTACGGCGATTCGTTTTGAGCCAGGGCAAAAACGTGATGTGGAATTGGTTGCACTAGCAGGTAAACGTGAGGTTTACGGTTTCGCCGGGCGAATCATGGGCAAGCTCGATTCATAAAAATTGCAGCAGAATTATAAGGGTTTATAAATCATGAAAATGTCACGTCGTGCTTATGCCGAAATGTTTGGACCGACTGTAGGAGATCGTGTTCGTCTAGCTGATACTGAATTATTCATTGAAGTCGAACAGGATTTCACCACTTATGGTGAAGAAGTTAAATTTGGTGGCGGCAAGGTCATTCGTGATGGTATGGGTCAATCACAACTTTTGTCATCTGAAGTGGCTGACACTGTCATTACAAATGCGCTGATTGTCGACTGGTGGGGCATTGTTAAAGCAGATATAGGCTTAAAAAATGGTCGAATCTGGAAAATCGGTAAAGCCGGTAATCCGGATATTCAGCCAAATATTACTATTCCACTTGGCGCGGCTACAGAAGTCATTGCTGGCGAAGGACAAATATTAACAGCTGGCGGAATTGATACCCATATTCACTGGATCTGTCCGCAGCAAGTTGAAACGGCACTGATGTCTGGCACAACCACGATGGTCGGCGGCGGTACAGGTCCGGCAGCTGGAACTTCTGCGACAACCGTGACTCCAGGGCCTTGGCATATTGCCACAATGCTACAAGCGATTGATGATTTACCAATGAATATTGGTTTATTGGGTAAAGGTAACTTGAGCCAGCCAGAGCCAATTGCAGAACAAATTAAAGCTGGTGTAGTGGGTTTAAAATTGCATGAAGATTGGGGCTCGACACCAGCAGCGATTGATAGCTGTCTGACTGTAGCCGACCAGTACGATGTGCAAGTCGCCATCCACACTGACACACTAAACGAAAGTGGCTTTCTGGAAGAAACTTTGGCAGCTTTTAAAAATCGAACCATTCATACTTACCATACCGAAGGTGCAGGTGGCGGACATGCGCCGGACATTTTAAAAGCCATTGGTCAACCGAATGTATTGCCATCTTCAACTAATCCCACCCGTCCATATACCGTCAATACCATTGATGAACATCTGGACATGTTGATGGTTTGTCATCATCTCGATCCAGCGATTGCAGAAGATGTGGCATTTGCAGAAAGTCGTATCCGCCGTGAAACCATTGCTGCAGAAGATATATTGCAGGATATGGGCGCGATTGCCATGATGTCATCAGACTCTCAGGCGATGGGACGTGTCGGTGAAGTAATTTTACGGACTTGGCAAACGGCGCATAAAATGAAAGTGCAACGTGGGCCTTTGGAAGGTGACACTGCCTATAAAGACAATAACCGGGTCAAACGTTATATCGCCAAATATACGATTAATCCGGCCATTACTCATGGTTTGAGCCACGAAATTGGCTCTGTTGAAGAAGGTAAATTGGCTGATCTGGTATTGTGGAAACCTGCATTCTTTGGAGTCAAACCATCCATGATTATTAAGGGCGGGATGATTGCAGCAGCGCCGATGGGTGATATTAATGCGTCTATTCCAACGCCACAGCCTGTGCATTACCGTCCGATGTTTGGGGCTTATCCGCGTGGTGTACATAACACCTGTATTACGTTCTTGTCGAAAGTTGCAATTGAGAATGGCGTACATGAAAAATTAGGTCTGAAAAAGTTGATTTCACCATGTAAGGCGACGCGCCAGGTAACTAAACAGGATATGAAACATAATAGTTATTGCCCTGTGATGGAAGTGCACCCAGAAACTTATGAAGTTCGTGCAGATGGTGTGCATCTGATCTGTGAACCTGCGGAAGTGCTGCCAATGGCTCAACGTTATTTCTTGTTTTAACTGAATAAATAGATCAAGATGTCATCTTTACTACTATATCATGAGGGTGAAGATGACTTTTAAATTCGAAAGTCAGGAATTTAAGTCCACCTTTGAACAGGTCGAATTAATTGCAAAGAAGATAATAGAAACTGAAAATAATTCTAATGAAATTGTAAATATAGCTATCCACTTTTTGTCTGCTGCGCAGGTATTAAATATAAATACTGATCTTAGTGAATTCGATAAAATAATTGAATATAGTAGAAAACAACCAGTATCAAATTTCGTATCAGAAATTGGTAAAGCACTTAAGGTTTATAAAGACACTAAGCAAGATAGCGATCTCCTTTATCTATTTGAACTGAGTTTGAATCTCATCAATATTTATTTTTCTGAGCTTACATTTATCTTAGGCGGAGTAAATGGTTCTATATCCATAGAAGTATCTAGCGTTAGCACCTTTGTAAGTGAAAAATATTTAAAACATCCCAAATTCGGTAGATATGTAAAATTTGCGGAAAGAGATTTACCATTTCAAATTTTTAAAGAGTTATTTCATTCAAGTAAAATTAAAAATTTAACTGAATTAAATAGCAATTTAAAACAAGCAAGTGAGTTGTTAGAAAAATGGGAAAAGTCATTTGAAATTAAGAAAAATACAGTTTTTCAATTGGAGCAAAAATTAGCAGAAACTAAATTAACATATGACTTTTTAGGTTTAAATAAAGGATTTCAGCAGCTTTACGAACAAAAAAAGGATGAATTAAAAGCAGCAAAAAATACATACGGATTCGTTGCAACAACAATGTTCACAATCCCTTTTGCTGAGTTTGTAGCCCTGGTTGCAGCTTTCTTCTATTTTGATGGAAAAATACCTTCTAATATGTGGTTAGTTTCAATTCCATTTATTACTCTGATTTTAATAACTTTATATTTACTAAAAATCTCTCTTCAGGATAAACGTGCTATTCAATCTCAAATGATGCAACTTGAACTCCGTATGGCGTTATGCCAGTTTATTCATAATTATGCTGAGGATTCAGAGACATTACATAAGAAAAATTCAGTAGGTTTTGAAAAATTTGAGAATATTATTTTTTCTCCACTTGTCTCATCTGACGATAAGATTCCAACTACATTTGATGGTATGGAACAGTTGGCAAAACTAATAGGTGAATTTAGAAGAAATTAAATGATCCTTTTTGGCGCATAAATTGCTTGTCACGCTTATTCAATTTTACTGTTTGATATAATACATCAGGGATTAAACGTGACCAGTACCTATCTACGCGGACAAGAACTCATAGATCAAATTCGAAACCAGCCTTATTCACGTGACTTGATTGGCTATCATGGTGATGTACCTAAAGTAGAATGGCCCAATCAGGCCCGTGTCGCAGTTCAGTTTGTACTGAATTATGAAGAAGGCGGTGAAAACCACGTTGAACATGGTGATGCCGGTTCAGAACAGTTTCTATCTGACATTATTGGCGCAGCCAGCTTTCCAGACAAACATATGTCGATGGATTCCATGTATGAATATGGCTCGCGTGCAGGTTTCTGGCGTATTCATAACGAGTTTAAAAAGCGTAATCTGCCGATGACCATTTTTGGGGTTGGGATGGCTTTAATCCGTAATCCTTATATAGTCGAAGCGATTAAAGAAACCAATTATGATGTAGTGTCACATGGTCAGCGCTGGGTGCATTATCAGGATATGCCAATTGAGCTTGAACGCCAGTATATGGATCAGGCAATTAGCGTACTGGAAACCTTGTTCGGCAAAGCACCGATTGGCTGGTATACCGGTCGGGATAGTCCAAATACCCGTCAATTACTGGCTGAATTTTCTCAGATTCAATATGACTGCGACAACTATGGAGATGACTTGCCATTCTGGAGCACATTAACCAATCAGGCAGGTGAAACACGCCCTCATTTGATCATCCCCTATACTTTAGAAAGCAATGATATGAAATTTAGCTCACCGGGCGGCTTTAATAGCGGGGAACAATTCTATCAATATTTAAAAGATGCCTTTGATGTGCTCTATGCGGAAGGTGAAACTGAACCAAAAATGCTATCGATCGGGATGCATTGTCGTATTTTAGGGCGGCCGGGACGCTTCAAAGCCCTACAAAAGTTCCTCGATTATGTGCAAGGTCATGAAAAGGTGTGGATTTGCCGACGGGGTGATATTGCAGCACATTGGTATAAATATCACGCACCAAACTGAGAAAAATATATTAAAAAAGAGAACCTTGAGTTCTCTTTTTTTGCTTTATACATCATATAAAAATATAAGATCAAGACGATTTGGCACTGTTATTGCAAAACCTGTACTGAACAAAAAATGAATATCATCAGGCGATTTAATAGTGCAACTCGTTGAATTTAATCAGGCATCTCTAGAAGAGGCCATTACCTTTTTAAAGCACTGTGTGCAAATACCGAGCTGGTCGACCCAGATTGAAGCAAAGCGTCCTTATACATCTGTTGAAGATGTATTGAATATAGCCAGACAACAGGCTACAACCTGGACCTGGGACGAAATCAAAGCAGCTTTGGATAATCATCCACGTATTGGTGAAAAAAAGGCACAGGCTGAATTAAGCGAAGTTGAAAAAAACTTTTCCAATCGTGAACAGGCTGCGATAACTCAGGACGAAGCAACTCAGCAAGCTTTGCTAGAAGGCAATATCGCGTATGAAAAAAAATACGGCTATATCTTCCTGATTAAAGCGGCTGGTTTAAATAGCCAAGAAGTGCTGAATGCCTTGAAAGACCGTTTAGTTAATGATCCGGAAACCGAAAAAGGTATTGTCCATACGCAACTGGCGGAAATCGCTTTATTAAGACTGTCACAGGAGCTGCAAGCATGATCAGCACTCATATTTTAGACACGCATCTCGGCAAACCTGCAGCACACGTTTTGATCAAACTTTTTGATGAAGAAGGTGCCTTACTCGGTAAAGCATTTACCAATGCAGATGGTCGAGTCACAGATTTTGGTTTAACCGAATTTGAGGAAGGTAAATACAGTCTTGAATTTGCTACTTCTGATTATTTTGAAGGCTTAGGTCTAGAAACTTTCTTTCCTAAAGCAGTCATTCATTTTCAGGTGAAAGATGCCTCTCAGCACTTTCATATTCCTTTACTGATCAGCCCATTCGCGTACTCCACATATCGCGGAAGCTGATTTTTTTATTCAAGCTTTAAGGGAGAGAAAAAGAATGACAGAACAAAGCACAAACATTTCACCAGAACATGAATATCTGGGCGCAGGCAAAAGTGCAGCCTATGGCTTGCAACATGTATTGACCATGTACGGTGGTATTATCGCACCACCACTCATTGTGGGTACTGCCGCAGGTTTGGAAGCTACACAAATCGGTTTATTGATTGCGGCTGCATTGTTTGTTGGCGGTCTGGCTACGATTTTACAAACCATTGGAGTGAAATATATCGGGGCTAAATTGCCACTGGTACAAGGGGTTTCCTTCGCGGGTGTGGCGACGATGGTGGCGATTGTAACTACAGGTGGCGGCTTATCAGCTGTTTATGGTGCAGTCATCATAGCTTCATTAATTGGTTTCTTCCTTGCGCCTTATTTTTCTAGAATTATCCGTTTTTTCCCGCCAGTCGTGACCGGCTGTGTGATCACGATTATCGGTTTATCACTTTTACCCGTAGCCGTTCGCTGGATGATGGGGGGCAATAAAAATGCACCTGAATGGGGAAGCGTTGAAAATATCAGTTTGGCCGTGATGACTTTAGCTATTGTGATCTGTCTAAACTTGAGCAGAAATGCCTCGATTCGTCGCTTATCTATTTTATTGGCGATCGTATTGGGTTCAGTGCTGGCTTATCTGTTTGGTTTTGGCGATTTTAGTAAAGTCGGCAATGGTGCATGGGTACAATTTCCGAGTTTCTTTGCTTTCGGCATGCCAACTTTTGAACTCAGTGCAATCATTTCCATGCTGATCGTGACGCTGGTGATTATGACTGAAACAACGGCTGATATTATTGCTGTAGGTGAAATTGTTGGAACCAAAGTAGATTCAGAACGTATTTCCAATGGTCTGCGTGCAGATATGTTCTCAAGTGCAGTTGCACCGATTTTTGGTTCATTCATGCAAAGTGCTTTTGCACAAAACGTCGGGCTGGTTGCCATTACCGGGATTAAAAGCCGTTTTGTGGTCGCTGCTGGCGGTATGATTTTAGTGGTTTTGGGATTACTTCCAATTATGGGCCGACTAATCGCCGCAATTCCGGTTCCGGTACTTGGTGGTGCAGGATTGGTGCTATTTGGTACAGTGGCTGCGAGTGGTATCCGCACCTTGGCGAAAATAGATTATAACGAGCAGAAAAATCTGATTATTGTTGCAACTTCAATTGCAGCAGGCATGATCCCGATTATTGACTATTCTTTCTATGCCAATTTCCCTAAATGGTTCCAAACCCTGTTCCATTCTGGCATCAGTTCAACCTGTTTAATGGCGATCCTTTTAAACATTCTGTTTAATCATCTGCCAATGTTTAAGTCAAAAACAGAGGTTCCGGAAAAAGTCGCAGAAACGCTGCATTAAAGTTTGATTTCCTCCATATGCCCATGCCAGTCATGGGCTTTTTTATCAAAAATTAAAAAAGTTGGCTTTGTTCTTGCTTAATCCAGAATGAGATTTTTAATTCCATTGGGGAACCTTATTTATGAAATTTACTCAAGTTGCTGCTGCAACATTACTTGCATTGGGTGCAGCATCTGCACAGGCAAAACCAGTCTGGCAGGATTTTAGCGTTACTGGGCTTTATGGGGAAAACTATGAAGTTGTAGATGAAAAACAGGCAACCCTAACTGTTGAATACGCTGCAAAAGTTAAATATGCAGATGTCTTCTTTTTCATTGACCGTATGCGTGGTTCCGATGATATTAAATCAAGCTATTTTGAATTTTCACCACGTTTAAGTCTGGGTGAAGTTTCAGGCCAAAAGCTGGCATTTGGTCCAGTGAAAGATGTTTTGGTGGCAACGACTTGGGAAGGTGGTGAAGGTTTTGATAACTTCCTGTACGGTGTAGGTTTCGACCTGGCTATTCCAAAATTCAATTATGCCAGCGTGAATCTTTATCGTGTAAATAACGAAAATATGGAAGATGACTATCAGCTCACCTTGACTTATGGTGTGCCATTTAAATTGGGTACTGAAGAATTCCTGGTAGATGGCTTCCTGGACTGGTCAACTGCTGAAGATGATCATGCGAGCGAGATGAACTGGACGACTCAGTGGAAATGGAATGTCGGCAAGCACATTTCTCCAGATACCAATTTATATCTCGGTATTGAGCATTCGGTCTGGAATAACAAATACGGTATTCCGGACGCAGATGAAAATAACGTGAGTGCTTTAGTGAAATATCACTTCTAAGAAAAATAAATTAGAAATTTAAAAGCCCTTATTGATAAGTAATGCCAGTCAGTTAAGCAAATTTTAGTAAAATGTAGTAAAAATGAGTGTATGTAAATACGCTCATTTTTTTATGTCTTTATCTGAACATTTAGAATCCACTCTTGAACATTCTCTCCCATCACT
>NZ_VPDQ01000026.1:0-39618 GCF_013417535.1 Acinetobacter sp. YH12241
AGATAAATATCACTTAAAACAGCGCAATAAGATAGAGACTTTATTCAGTTTATTGAAAGGTCAGTACAATTTAGTGACAAGCAAAGCACGTAGTGTTCATGGATTTCTAGGAGGGATTTACGCGTCCCTGTGTGCATATCAACTGATCCATAAAAATAAGCCAACAATTCAAATTATGAAGTCATCGGCTTAAGCAGGATTCGGGTTATTTATAATTTTCTAAAAATTTTACTCTTTTGTAGTTTTCCTGAGCATAACAATCTATTAAATAAATCGGTGCTTCACGTCCTCCTTCTGCAGCTGAATATTCAGAGGTACATTTATATTTTCTATTCTTTAACCACAATCTCTGACTTCCTAATAATTTTTCTTTTTTAGTTCCTTTTAATAGTTTCATTCTTTTTTTATATTCTACATTTAATTTCTTATCTGAATCTAAATAACTTCTTGAAACACAATACATTAAGTCCTCTTGTATAGGACTTCCATCTTTACACTCTACCTCTAAGGCATCTGGATATAAGAAGTCTTCGGGAATTACTGCATAAGAATTTAAAGAAATAAATAAAAGATTCAGAATAAATAGTTTACTTATAACATTCACATTTTAATCCTTTTTCAAAAATTTTTGCTTCTTCTTCCCTTCTAGCTTGCAGTCCTCTATTAGCTTTTGTAGTCCATAATCGTTTCATACTTCTTAACAACGAAGGAACCTTTTTTCCATTACTTTTAAGATCATCTTGGATTTCTTTCATTTCTTTACGACGATCTCCTTTTAAGCCTATATACCTGTTGTACACAAGAGATAAAATAGCTCCTTGGCAATGAGGATGATATTTCAAAATATCTGGATAAACTTTTAATGTATCTTCCGCATACCTTTTTTTTACTATCATTACCATTTGATAAGCTTTATCTTTAGTGATGGTAATATCAGAAAGGCTATCTACTAATTTTTGTGCTGCTATTCCCTTTTTTCCTTGAGCTTTGAGTAATCTTTGAATCTGACTTGAAGTATAATAGGAAGCTAAATCTTTTTTAATTTGGTCTCCACTTTGGTGACCTAAATCATAGCCATATCCTAAAGTTACACCACTTTTACCATCTTGCCCTTTACTAGGCACATAAGGCTTAGATTCATATTTTTCCCATTTTAAAATTGCATCAAGGGCTTCTTTTGAAATAATCATTTCTCCTAAAGAAGTTTCAAAAGTATAAGTTTCTACCACACATTCTGGAGGACAAATTTTCTTAATATTCTTGTTTATGATCGGTTCATTAGACCTTGTACTTCCCTCAGTTATATCGACATCTAATTCCAATTTATTAGAATCTTCTTTCATTCTTTTAGAGTAATAATTATTGGCTTCTAAAGGCTTTCCATCTGGCTTAAATACTGTAATCTTTACTTTTTCTCCAACCATACTTTGAAGTGAAAATTTTCCACTAGAAGTATTTAAAACCTTCTTTATTCCATTTTCCAAATAAAATATTTCAATTTTCGTATTTTCAATACGATAGTCATTTCCTAATCTGTCTACAATTTTGAAACTTGAGACACTTTTGAAGTTTTCATAAGATTCATCTAGTTTAATTATTATTGGTGTTTGGGATCCATTCCCAGAGTTAACAGAACTTTTTAAAGTAAATTCATCATTCGAAGTTAAAACCAAAATTTCAATATCTCGATTAGGTGAAGATAGGACTTCTACAATGCCCTGTTCATTTGAATTACGTTCAAATAACTTTTTACTTCCTTTAGGACGAGAGGTTACTGGGAAATTTATCAGGATTTTCTCTTTACTATCTATAATTTTAAATAAAGTTGTCACTATCCCTTTTGAAGTAGTGTTAACTTTTTTCTGTTGATATTCTTCTATACTTTTTGGTAAAGGTACTTTTACAGGGTCTTTTCTAGAAGAAACTATTGAAGAATTAATAGTTTTAACAACAATATAATCTTTAGTATTAGGCGGTTGAGCTAGAATTTCTACAGTTCGATTCGGCGAAGCTTGAAAGATAAATAGACCGTCTTGATCTGTCTTATTGATATTCTCTCTAGATGAACCTTTATAACGCGATTTTACTTTTAAATTGATGACATACTTCCCTGATGCATCATAAAGTTTGGATGTAATAGTGACTAACTGACTCATTATTCAGTATCCTCTTTAGTGTATACCTCATCCTCAATTTCCTCGTTTTCTAGGTCCTCCAATAACTCATCAATATCCTCTTTATTTAGTTCTTGACGTAGATATGTTTGACAAGAATTAAACCCAAAAGCTATAAAATCTGTTTTTTGAGAGGTATAGAACCGTAGAGTACTTATTTGATTTACTTCATTTAGCAGGGATTTTTTGCTTTTAATTAATGTTCCATCCTTCTTATCAACAATGAAAATTTCTTTTTCTCCTTCACAGGCAGTATTCCATTGATAATTAATTCGATTACTAAATAAAGTTTCCATTTTTGGTAGACTTATTTTTTGTTCAATAATATTTTGACCTTCTTTAAATATATGCTGACCCGCTTTACACTCAAACTTTCCACCTGTTACTCCAAATACACCTTGTCCATTAATCTTTAACTGAGAACCACCAGCAGTAAGCACAATTTCTTTAGGGCTTATAATTTCAATTCGTTCTTCAGTCGAAATAATTTTTATTTTTTGACGAGCAATTGTTTCTATTGCGTCATCTTGTGCCTGGAGTTCGACCTTCCCCTTTGCCGCAATGGCTTTTAATCCTTGTTGGGCTGCAAATAAACTGATCTTGTCCTGAGAGTGAGCAATCAAAGATTTCTGTGTGGAAAAATTAATATTATCCGCAGCACTGTGGTTAATCTGCTGATCAGCTGAAAGATACAGATCTTCATTAGTTGAGAGTGCAATTGAATTCGGTGCACACAGCAGCATTAAAGCCTGTTTAAAGGTTTCAGCCTTGCTTTGATCTTGCTGTTCAATCTGATCCAGAAATTTTTTCAGATGATCTAACCCTTCTAAGGGATCTGTTTGCTGATTTTTGGCAATCTCACTTAAGGCTTTACTATGATTCAAACTAGATTCAAGCTGGCTTTTCGCAGGACTGGCATTTAAGTGATTGGCATTGGCATTTTCTTGTTTATAGGTAGAGAGAAGCAAGCCAGCTCCCGCTCTAAGTGATCCCCATTGATCTGTTCTTAACTCAAAGCCCTCACCACGCCCGTCGCTAGCCTCATCTTCTTTTGGATGACTTAGATTTCCTAAATTTAGCTGACTGGCCCCATGACTACTTTGCAGCTGTGCACTAATCTGTCCAGTTGTATCATCGAAGCGAAGCTGGTTAAAACCTTCACCCTCCACCTCTTGAGAACGGATACCACTTAGTTTTTTAGTGAATGGCAACTGCCCCTTCTTATCAAACATAGTTTGATAACGTTCAGCTTCATGAATACGTCCAACAATAAAGGGACGATCAATATCCCCTTCGAAGAAATCAATCACTACGATTTCCCCGATACGTGGATGGAATCGGGCGCCATAACCTTCACCTGCCCATGGCGTTAGCACATCTACCCAGGCCGAATCAGTGTCATTATCATTGGCGCCAGCACCACCATCATGCTGATGATCTTCACTACGGGTAAATAAAAAACGAACCTTCACGCGTCCCCATTCATCGACATAAATAGTCTCACCTTCAGGCCCTACCACTTTCGCCCGTTGTGGATAGGCCACGGGCCGATGTTGTAGTGGATGATATTCAGGTATCACCAGAATATCTCGACGAATTAAATACAGCTCATTGCCTTGTCTCTCATCATCCAGAACTTTCCAGTGACTGGACTGCATGAGCTGATCCAGCTGTAGCAAAATGTCTTTTGGTAAATTATTCTGGTTATAGAAGTGTTTGCCCAAAATTAAAAATTTACGCTCATTGCGCGGATGTTGATCAATTTCAGGATGATCATGCAGTTCAAACCAGTAACCTACTTGGGCATCACGAACACTACTGCTGGCCTTAAAATATTTGGACTGCATGGCATGAAAGTGACTAAGTTGCTGACTGAGTTGATCCAGTTGAGCTGGACTGGATGATGTAGCCTGATCTTCTCTATTTAGGTCACTGGTCCAAGCTGGGCTGATGTTCCAGACATCTTCCAGATTTAAACTAGTATGATCCTGAACACTACTCTGCTGAATATTCACCAATCGCTGGTTTTGCTCCTGCTCCAGATCTATAGCTTGCCAGCGTTGCAATCCAACATTGTTTGGCACTAATTGGCGCTCAGCAATTAGGCTGGTGATAGTATCGAATTGCTCAGTTGCATGACTGCGATGGAAGCGGATGGAACGGCGCTTTAAGGCTTGAAAATATTGCTGCTCATCAACAAGACGCAGGACTTGTGGCTGAATGGTTCGAGCTGATATTGAAATGATTAATTCCTTTTCATCAATCAGCCAGTTAATACCCTCACTACGCCATAGGCGGGTCAGAAAGTCATAATCACTTTCATTGGACTGTATGACCAATGGCCGTACATCATATTCACGATTTAGTCCGGAAAGATCCAAACTTAAACTTTGCGCAAATAAGCCACTTCGCTTTTGCCATTCAGCAAACAAAATTTCACTGATTTCTTTGACACTTTTATTCAAAAACACACGACTATTACGGCGTTTATGCCAAAGTGAAGTCGCATCTTCGAGAGTCAGCTGATAGACACTTAAAGCACCATCGCTATGACCCTGTTTAGCTGCGGTAATGATACCTGTAGTTCGGAAAAGCTCACCTTGATCAGTGACCTGATCAACAGCAACCTGACAGCCAATAAACTGTTTTAAAGCAATATAGGGATGAGTGGATAGACAAAGTAATTCAGCATGTAGCCCCTCATTGATCCAGTGCCTGCCTTCAATACGCTGAATCAGAACCTGAGAATTTAAAATTTCATTAGAAAATCGGAGATGAAGTGCACGCTTCTGTGAGCTTAGACCCAAGCCTTCAAGCACCGTATAAATACTCTGTAGCATTTTATAATTATTATTTGAGGTTATTTTTATCGCACTGATTTTAGGGAATAAGCTTAGAACAATCCATCTTGGTATTTATTTCACATGAATTAACCACGAATAGCCTTAACCTGACCTTATATTCTCTATGCTTATGAAATAGAAGATGTATTCTGTTTCAACCTTTTCGATTTTTCTGATTATTTGCTGATTCACTTACTGCTACACTGAAAGCCGAATACTTTATATCTCCTACATCATCCTCGATTACAGGATAAGCCAGAGGCCAAGGACATGCTTGAGTTACATTCTAAACTTCCCAATCTGGGCGTTACTATTTTTAGTACTATGTCGGCCTTGGCACAAAAACTCGGAGCAATTAACCTGTCACAAGGTTTTCCAGATTTTCCTGCTCCACCGCAATTGATTGAAGCCCTCAGTCGGGCGGCTGAAAATGGTTTTAATCAATATGCACCGGGTGATGGTTTACCAGTATTACGTGGGCTGGTCGCTGATCTTTATCAGCATCGTGACCAGCTCATTCTAGACCCGGTAGATGAAATCACCATTACTCCTGGCGCAACGATTGCAATCTTCTGTGCAATTCAGGCAACGGTACGGGCGGGTGAAGAAGTCATTATTTTTGATCCCAGTTATGACAGCTATGCGCCAAGCGTGAAGCTGGTCGGTGCCAAACCGGTACATATCGCTCTGGAATATCCTGGTTTTTCTGTGGACTGGAATCAGGTCAAAGATGCAATCAATGACCGTACCCGCATGATTGTAGTGAATACACCGCATAATCCCACCGGAACGGTATGGACAGAGCAAAACTGGCAACAGCTGATTGAACTGATTCGTGATCGTAATATCGTGGTTCTGTCTGATGAAGTTTATGAACATCTGGTATTTGATGAAGTTCGTCATCATTCTGCAGCATCATTTCCGGAACTCCGTGAACGCAGTTTTGTGATTGGTTCTTTTGGTAAAACCTTTCATGTGACCGGCTGGAAAACTGGTTTCTGTGTTGCACCGCCAGCCTTAATGCAGATGTTCAGACAGATTTACCAGTTTGTCAGCTTCTGTGGTGTAACGCCAATTCAGGTGGCTTTGACTGAATATATGCAGCTACATTCTGAACATATCCATGAGCTGTCCGGTTTTTATCAGGCCAAACGGGATTTGTTTAATCATGCACTGACAGACTCCCGTTTTCACTGGACGCCATCACAAGGCACCTATTTCCAGAATCTGGATTACAGTGAAATTCGTCCTGATCTGGATGCACTGTCGATGTGCCATTATCTGGCGAAACAACACGGTGTTGTGGCGATTCCGGTATCAGCATTTTATCAGGAGCCGCCTAAAGATTTACACTTATTACGCTTCTGCTTTGCCAAAAAAGATGAAACCTTGATAGAAGCAGCACAGATTCTTTCCAAAGTTTAAAAAAATAGACTTATTGGTTACTGAAAAGCTAAGGCGTTCTTGATGCGGATCAAGGATAATTTAGTCCTGATAAATATATGAAAAATCAAGAACAGGATGTCATATGGCACAGCAAGCATTGGTTCACCAGCAGAATTTATGGAAAACATTTTTTATTTTCCTGTTACCGCTGGTCGTTACCAACATCCTGCAAAGCCTGTCCGGTACGATTAATACTGTTTTTGTCGGGCAAATGCTCGGCGTGCAAGCAATTGCCGCTGTGGCAGTATTTTTCCCGATTCTGTTCTGTCTGATGGCTTTTGTGATTGGTCTCTCTGCAGGTTCTACGGTTCTGGTAGGACAAGCTTGGGGTGCCAGAAACCTGGAAAAAGTGCGCTGTGTAGTTGGCTCTACCCTGTTTATGACGCTGATTGGTGGCAGCCTGATTGCCCTATTGGGTGTATTTTTTGCTGAAAATATCCTGCAACTCTTGGGTACAGATCCGGATGTGATGCACCTGTCTTTGCCTTATGTGCAATGGATGCTGGCCGGTAGTCCTCTGATTTTTATTTATATTATTTATACTTCAATTTTACGTGGGGTCGGAGACAGTACTACACCACTATTTGCCTCTGCCCTAACGATTGGTGTGGGCTTGGTAGTAACACCAGTCCTGATCGCAGGTTATTTCGGTTTTCCTAAAATGGGGATCATTTCTCCAGCAATTGCAACCATTCTGGGCAACTTGGCTGTTCTGTTATTTCTCATTCTCTATTTAAATTATAAGCGTCATCCTCTAAGACCAGACTGGGCGTTGATCAAAGATATCCGTCATCAGCCCCAGCTCAGCAAGATTATCCTGCGCTTAGGTATTCCGACCGGAGTTCAAATGGTGACGACTTCAGTCGCTGGTCTGGTCATTGTAGGTCTGGTCAACCGTTATGGTGCAGAAGCGACGGCGGCCTATGGTGCCGTGAATCAGGTGCTGAATTATATTCAGTTCCCTGCCCTTTCTATTGCCATTGCAGCTTCAGTCTTTGGGGCACAGGCCATTGGTGCTGGTAAAAATGATTTGCTCAATAAAGTGACTCGAACTGCCTTAAGTATGAATATCTTGTTCACAGGTAGTCTGGTAATTCTAGCTTATCTGTTTTCTAAATATCTCATGGCTTTGTTTATCACTGACCCGCAGGTCGTGGTATTGGGTCAGCAACTTCTCTTCATTGTCCTATGGTCGATTCTGTTCTTTGGTGCTAGCGCAATTTTTGCTTCGATCATGCGGGCCAGTGGCACAGTGACAGTCCCGATGTTGATCAATATCATTGCCATTATTGGCATTGAAGTACCAGCTGCCTATATGTTCAGCCGCTGGTGGGGTTTAGAAGGGATCTGGTACGGTTATGCCTTGGCCTTTGTCTGTCTTTGTATTATGCAAGGCTTGTATTACCAGTTTATCTGGAAGAAAAAAACCATCGAGGCACTGGTTTAATCTTCCGGCCTGAACTACTGAATAAACCTAGCAAAGCACTTCTAAATAGCGTATTTCCTGCTTAATCCATATTTTTTATATGGATTCATTTTTATTATATTTTTCAGCCATGAAGATCCTTGTTATAAGCAGTATATTGCATAAAAACACAAGGTCTTCTCATGGCTAAACGACAAATTAAACTGGGTGCTTTTATTCCAACGACTTCGCAACATGCGGCAGGTTGGCGCCATCCTGAGTCTCGTCCTCAGGATCATTTAAGCATTGATTATGCGATTAAATTAGCGAAAACTGCTGAACGCGGCCTGTTTGATGCCTATTTCCTTGCAGATGGTCTGGCAGTCAACTGGAGTCATGGCGCTTCCAAACATAATAAGAAGGTCGGTTATAGCGATAAAGTCGTGGGCTTTGAACCAGTCACCTTATTCGCAGCAATTTCAGCCGTCACCCAAAATATTGGTTTTATTGCCACTGCTTCTACCACCTATGAAGAACCGTATCTGTTGGCACGAAAATATGCCTCTTTAGACCATATCAGTAAGGGTCGTGCCGCCTGGAATGTTGTCACTACCATATCTGCTGAAACCGCGCGGAACTTTGGTTTTAGTGCACATCCGGATGCCAAAGTCCGTTATGAGCGCGCGGATGAATTTATTGAAGTTGTACAGAAGCTCTGGGATTCCTGGGAAGATGATGCATTCCTCTATGGCAAAGAAAATGGTCATTTCTTTGATACATCTAAACAGCACGAACCCCTGCATAGCGGCAAATATTTTAATGTCAAGGGTGCACTCAATGTCTCTCGTCCGCCACAAGGCTATCCAGTGATTGTTCAGGCGGGCCAATCTGAAGATGGACGTGAGCTGGCCGCCAAATATGCCGAAGTGATTTTTACTGCCCAGCAAAGCCTGTCTGATGCACAAGCCTTCTACCGTGATGTTAAAGGCCGTCTGGCTAAATACGGTCGTCATCCGGATGATTTAAAAGTAATGCCGGGGGTCTCTGTCTTTGTAGCTAAAACTGAACAGGAAGCCAAAGAAAAATATGAATTACTGAGTCGTCTGATTCATCCAGATGTCGGTTTGGGCTTACTGTCTGGTCTGGCAGGGGATATTAATCTTTCAAACTATGATTTGGATGCCCCATTTCCTCTAGAAGATATTGAGATCAAGTCTAGCCGTCAGCAAATGATGTTTGAGATTGCTGCGAAGCATCGCTTTAGTATTCGCCAGCTATATGAATATATTGCCTCTGCTCGTGGTCACTGGACGCTGATCGGGACACCTGAACAGGTAGTCGACCAGCTACAGGAATGGTTCGAAAATGAAGCGGCTGATGGTTTTAATGTCTTGCCACCAACGACACCTGCCGGTCTGGATGACTTTGTAGATTTCATCGTGCCAGAACTACAACGTCGTGGTCTATTCCGGACTGAATATGAAGGTACAACTCTGCGTGAAAACTTAGGACTGAAACGGCCAGAAAATCAGTATGTGATTACGCAACAAAATACTGCGGTTGCCTCTTAAACCATCCATTATAAAAAATGCCCGATAGGGCATTTTTTATTTCTTTAAGTTAAGCACTGGGGTAATTGGTGCTAGTGGAAATGACAACTATGGGCGAGGTTGTGTCGCTGTTGATTTCTGTTTAATTTAAAATGAATGAAGACCCTAGCCTACCAGCAAAACTGACCAGAGCTTGTAAGTAGCAGCTGTTGATCCTTCACGATTGAGAAATTTAATACTTTTAGAATTTCTTTTTTCAACTGCTGTAAACGCGTATTCTGGCGCTTGCGTGGATAAGATAAAGACACCTTTAAAACCTGTTCGATTCGTCCAGGATTAGCCTGCATTACCACAACTGAAGTGCTCAGTAATAAAGCTTCAGCAATATCTTGGGTCGCTAAAATCACGGTAATTTTTTTGGCTTTCCAGATTCGCTGTAATTCTTCATGCAGATGATGACGCATCAGCGCGTCCAGTCCAGCAAAAGGATCATCTAATAATATATCCGGTTGAGTAACCAGGCTTTTGGCAATGGCCACTTTCAGATTCATGCCAGCAGACAAGTGCGATGGATAAGCATCCTTAAACGGCGTCAGTTGCAGCAATTCCAGCTGTTCCTGAATTCTTCGATTTTCCTCTTCTTTACTTAAAGGGATTTGATGTAAGGCCATGCGGATATTTTCCGTCACACTGAGCCAGTTAAACAGTCGATGATCCTGATAGACAATACTGAGATTTGGAAGATGTTCAGCTGGCTGTTTTCCCTGAATCAGAATCCGGCCCTGTTGATGCTGCTCCAAGCCCATTAGTAAACGTAATAATGTGGATTTACCGCAGCCAGCATGCCCTACCACACTGACAAAATCACCTGCATGAATATCCAGATTAATATCTTCGAGGACCTGGGTCTGCTGATCTGGTGCGGTGCTATAACTTTTATATAAATTTTGAATCGTGATTCTACATTGAGAGTGCTCCGTCATTTTTCCTCACCTTTTGCTGCAATACATATTTAATGATTGTTCTAGACTGGATCTATCCTGTTTATGAACTTGGATAAATTTCTGTCTCTTTTAGATCTGCTGAAAATAGGACTCTTTTGACTATAAAAGAGTTTAGGGTAAGGAGTTATCTTGATTTTTTATTTGGTTATCAAAAGCATGTATAGATTTTAATAGTTAGATATAAAATTATATATTTCAATAACTTAAAATTTCTTTTCTTCTAGAAAACGTTATTTAAAATATTCCGAACAACCAAATCGCAACAATGCTTAGGGCAATAAAAAACCCGCGAATGCGGGTATTCAAATGGCTCTGCTTACCAGGCCAATTTATATTGTTCTAATTCATGCGGCACAAGCTCGACCTGATCCTGGAAGTCAAGCAAGATGTCATTTTTAATGGCCGCCAGACGGTAGTCTTCACGTTTACGCGGACGTTCCAGATCCACTTTCACAATACGTTTGATTCGTCCCGGATGGGGTTGCATTACCACTACGCGATCACCTAACAATACCGCCTCTTCTACATCATGGGTGACCAGAATAGAGGTGATCTTTTCCGACTGCCAGATCCGCTGTAATTCCTGTTGCAAGTTGGCCCGAGTCAAGGCATCCAAGGCACCAAAAGGTTCATCCAGTAATAAAATTTGTGGACGATTCACCAGACTACGCGCAATTGCCACACGCTGGCTCATCCCCCCAGACAGCTGACTTGGATAGGCAGTTTTAAACTGGCTCAATTGCACCAGTTCCAGATGATAATCAATGAGTTCCTGCTTTTCGGCTTTGCTCAGGCCTGATTTTTCCAGCGCTAAAGCTACATTCTGCTCGACACTCAGCCAAGGGAACAAACGGTGATCCTGAAACACAATACCGCGATCCAGACTGGTGCCCTGAATCGGTTTGCCATCAATCAAAATACTGCCTTGAAACTCGGCATCAAGGCCCACCAAAAGCCGCAATAAGGTTGATTTACCACAGCCACTATTACCGACAATACTAATGAACTCGCCTGGCTGGATATTCAAATTAATCTGATCTAATACCTGCAACTCTTCCCCATCTTTAGGGAAGAACTTGTCGAGTTTCTGGATCTCGACATGACCCTTAATATTCACCTGTTGATTCATGTTGTTATCTCACATCTTTTATTTATTGGCCGCCTGACGCCAGCGTAAGTTATAGTTTTCAAAGAATTGTGCTGCCTTGGAAAATAACAGCCCGACAATCGCAATAATGGCCATGCCATATAGCACCACTTCCATCTGGAACAGGTTCTGTCCGTCCATGATTGGATTGACCACGCCAACCGAGGACACAAAAAAATACTCCGCGCCCACAGTCGCCACCCATGAAAATACCAGCGCAATATTCAAACCGGCAAAAATACTTGGGGCTGCTGCGGGTAAAATCACTTTAAAAAAAGTACGTACCGGACTGAGCTGGAAGATCTGCGCCACTTCTTTAATTTTGACCGGCACATTCTTGACCCCGTCATAGGTATTAAAGAACACCGGATAGAACACGACTAAAGCAATAAAAATCACTTTTGAGACTTCACCATGTCCAAACCACATGATCATCAGTGGAACCCAGGCAAATACAGCCACGTGTTTAATGGCGTTCAGCGTTGGAGAAAAGATTCGATCCAGCCAGACGTTTAGACCCAGGGCCAAACCCAGCACTGCACCCATCACTCCACCGGCAATAAATCCTGCCGTGTTGCGAAGTAGACTGGCGATAATATTTTCTGTCACCTCGCCTGCCTGCCAGCTTTCTACAAAGGCCTGCCATACAGCAGCTGGCGGCGCCAGTAAAGCAGGATCAATCCATTGTTTTGCGGTCACGATCAACCAGGCAACCCACAGAACCAGAGGAATGACCCAGCCGCGATAATCTATTTTTTTCATGATATTTTCCCTATCTAGCCTGATCCCAACCACTGAACTGTTTTTGTATGAGGCGGATAATGACGTCAAAGCCAAATCCCACCAGTCCAATCACCACTACAGTTGCCATCACCACATCGAGCTGGAAAATCTGACGGCCATAGACCATCACATAACCGATCCCTTCACTTGAAGCCAGCAGTTCTACTGCAACCAGAGCGCCCCATGAACTTACCAAAGATAAACGTAAGCCACCGATAAAACTGATAAAGGCACCCGGCAGAACCACATTTTTAAATCTGGACCAGGTGCTCAACTGATAAACTTCCGCGACTTCGGTCAATTGCTGTGGAATATTGCGCACGCCTTTAAATACATTGATGGTCATCGGCACCAGCGCGGCTTTAGCAATCAGAATAATCTTGAGGGCTTCATCAATCCCGACCAGTAAAATTAACAGTGGAATCCAGCCGATCACGGGTACCAGATTAATGGCTTTGAATGTGGGCCAGATATAGGCTTCTGCTCGACGTGATAGTCCCATGGTCAGACCTAAGACCAGTGCCAGTACAATGCCGGCACTGAACCCGTAGCCAATCCGGCTCAGACTGACACTCAGATTGCTCCACAGTTCGCCGGTTTGATACAGATCTTTCAGGGCCACCCAGACCAGTTCAGGTGCAGGGAGCAATAAAGGGTTCACCCAGTTCCGTTCTACCGACACATGCCACAGATAGAGCAGCGCGATGGGGAAAAGTGCTCCGATTCCCCATATGAACACCTGATTCTGTTTTAAAAAATTCAGAATACTTTTTCGGTTCAATCTGGATGCAGCATTGTCCTGTGTCGGTGTCTTGGCTGTTTCAAGCTCGATTTCCTGTAACATCACTCAACCTCCTCAACTCAAGGGCATGATGGTTATTGCCCATTGGCATTCAGAGGTTTCCAATAGTTCTGTAAATTTAGCGTTTTTAAAGCATTATTGACATACTTCGGCTCAATCCAGGAGTCGACATCAATATTGCCGCGAATCAGTTTCAAGTCTTGACCCGCTTTCAGTTTTTTCTTAATTACAGCAACGTTGAAAGCATCCAGAATCGGAGCACTATGACGTTTTAGATCCACACCATCATTGGCACGCACAAAAGTGTTATAGGAAAGGCCTGATTTCGACCATATTTTGAACAATTCAGTTTTATTGGCTGGGTTCGAATCCCAAGCTGCCTGTTTGACCAGCACATTCACAACGCGCTGTACGACTTCGGGATACTTCTGTTCAAATTTAGAATTGACCAAAATATAACCCGAACTCTGATACTGTGCCGGTTCCTTTTTAGAACTATAAATCAGCTTAGCAACACCGCGATCAGTCACAGGGAAAATCGACTGGTTGGTAAATAAAGCATCCAGATCACCACTTGCCAGTGCTGAATAGCCGACTGGACCATCTACATTGACAAAGCGGAAATCTTTTTCAGTAAGTCCATGTTTTTTAATAATCTGGTTTAAAGCAAGATGCACGCTGGTTCCACGGAAGAAACCAATACGTTTGCCTTTTAAATCTGCCCAGCTTTTGGCTGATGATCCCGGTGCAACCACCAGGTAAGTATTATCATGTGTACCGCCCGCTAAAATCAGCTTGGTATCCAGACGACTGGCCTTACCAATCAAAGCCGGTAAGTCTCCTAGCCAGGTAATATCTACCAGGCCATTGGCATAAGATTCATTGATCGCAGGACCTGCACCTTTGAAGTTGTTCCACTGTACTTTAATCCCGTCTTTCTGGAATTCTTTTTCCAGCAAACCTAAGGTTTGTGTGGTGGAATAAAAGTTGCCGTAGCCCACCGGGCGGCTACCGCTGCCGACTAATGGAGATGCCAGGCGAATCACGGTCGGTTTGGCTTCTGCTGCAAAGGATTGAACAGCAGGCACCAGTGTTGCTGTAGAGAGAAGGCCAGCAAATAATACTTTTGACCATTTAAACATGTGAAAATTCCTCAAAATATAAAATTAGAATCCATACTGGAATTGTGCGACCAGTTCGTTATAGCTCTTGTTTGTAATGTCATTGTTGACATGGTTCAGGTTGATCTGAAACTTGGTGGTTTCCGCAAAGAATGCATTCAGGCCCAGACTGTGAATATCAACAGTTTGATCGGCTAAATTCTTGTCACGATCAATGGTGTCGTAGCGATAGAAGGCTTGGTAAGACTTTGGCCACCAGTCGTCATAACGGCCCTGATTACGGAATCCTTTGACAAACTGCTCACCAAAGTTCCAGAACAAGGTACCTGTGTGCGACTCACTTTCACGCTTATAGGTCTGTGCAGTTTGTGAAATGTAGGTGTCATCTTCACCTTGTACATATTCATAGGTCACACCGAATGGATGGTGGTTATAGTAAATATCGAAGCCTTTACGCAGCACATCGCCCTTACCAGCAAAGGCCGCGCTGGTACCATCAATTTCAAATAGATTGCTCTTGCCTTGATACCAGGACAGACCAAAACTCAGTTCACGCAGCCATGAGTTATATTCCGCAGGCAAGGTATAACGCAGACGTCCAATAAAGTTTTTGTCATCATTGTCATCCGATTTATTGGCTCCATTACCATTCATCAGACCAAAGGCATAGCTAATCATTGGCGAGCGATAGTTATATCCATAGTCCACGGTTGGTAAGGCATCCCCACGTACAATCAAGCCGACTTCACGCAGTGCCAGTCCATAACCTAGGCCCGGCAAACTGAACAAGGCATTGTTAATGGTAGGTTTTAGGTCTTCAGTGGCCTGAACTTCCTGGCCAAATGGTAACAGTTGCTGACCTAAAGTAACGCTCAAGCGCCCCGTGTCGGCACTTAAGGTTGGCAATACGTGATAAGTCAGTTGCGCATCCAATAAGTTCAAATAACTGTTATTGGTTCCTGTCTGTGGAGAAGTACCAAAACGTAGATTGAAATCCAGGTTCTTGCCTTCTTCATAGTCTTTGTACAGATTGCCAATAAAACCAATTTGGACTGCACCTAAATCAAACGAAGAGTGACGGTCTTGAACTGCCATCCCGGTATTGGTGCCCGTAGGTGGAGTGCGCTGTGCTTCATCGATATAAGAAGCTTTGGCCTGCACGACTCCATTAATCAGCAGCTGACGTGTTGATAATGCCGTTTTGGTATCGCGGTCACGTTGTACCTGATATTTATAGTTTTCCAGATCGCTTTGCAGACCTTGCAACTCGGCACGTGTCACAAAGCTTTGGTCATCATCAGATTCAGTTTCTGCATCAGCAGATAGTTCAGCCTCATCAGCAGTAGTGGCTTCTGTAACGGCTTCGTTCTGATTCTGAATCTGCGCTAACTGGGTTTTTAATTGTTTTAATGACTGCTCGAGTTGACTGACCTGTTGTTGTAACTGACCTACCTCCGCATCTGCATGCGTTAAGCCAATACTCGCGCTTAGCAGAGTCAGTACCGTTGCCCCTTGTTTAAAATATTGCTTCATACAATCGACACACCTACAGTTTTGCCAGTGAAACATCAGTCGATTTGATCAGCACAATCACCTGACTTCCTATCTGCAAATCCAGCTCTTCTACAGAACGTGTCGTAATTACCGAAGTGAAAATACCCGAAGCAGTCACCACATCGACTTCAGAAACCACATCACCTTTTACAATTTCCTGAATAGTACCTTTTAACTGGTTACGCACATTAATAGATTGAATTGTCATTATTAATTCCTGTTGTTTTGGTTGGAATTAATATGCATGATTTTTAATATGCAGAAAAATAATATAAATAGATTTTGATATATTATTTTATAAAATCTATTTATATTATTTTAAATCCAGTTAATCTGATAATTTAAATATTCTTTGTTTTTAATCACGATATTTTCATATTGCCAATCCAGAATATTTTGACTTGCCAGGTTCTTTATCTCTTTATTAATGGTTTGGCGTGAAGCAGAGAGTAAATCTGCTAAATCATGCTGGGAGATCTTGAGTTTAATTTCAGTTCCCAGAGGATGAGATCGACCGTACTGAATCGAAAGGTCATGCAAAACCTTGCATACTTTTTGATGTAAATTAGCGACTTGCAGGAATTTGACCTGCTGGATCAGATATTGCATCCGATGGCTGAGAATATTTAAAGCATCCTGCTTTAAGTGATTGTTATCATTTATTTCTTCTATAAATATATGCTGTGGAATTTGCAGGACCTTGACCTGATTAAAAGCATAATAATCATAATCAATCACTTGTGTATTGAGGCAAGGAAGCAGGTTAATCAGATGCTTTTCCGAGAAATAATTAAAGGCATGAAAACGACCTGATGGGCTTAAATATCCAATCTGGATAATCCCATCAAGCAATATATATAAAGCAGTATGGCAATTTTCTTTATTTAATATCAAATCGCCTTTTTGATATTTTCGAATCGTTGAATATTTTAAAATATAATCCAGCTTATCCTCAGAGATATTTTTAAATATATTTTTTAATATGTCATAATCCACATTATTTTTTGCAGTATGAATTTTCATAAAATGATCCACCCTATATTTTATTTAAATATTAGATGGATCATTAATGACTGGCGAATCATTTATTCTTGATTCTTTAGCTATTTATATGCAAAGTTTCCAATTGAATAAGAATTACTTATGAAACTTTTTCATAAATACCGTCTTCGCTGTTATAGCGGAAGTTGCTAATGTCCTGCTTGACATCTTTACGCAGTTCACGGCTTGGACGGCCATCCACACCGACTGGCACATCACCCTCTAAAGTTACACGGCGTACTACACGGTGCTGGTCACCATAATCATTAATCGCACGGTGTTGCGTTGCACGGTTATCCCAGATTGCCACATCACCTGCACTCCAGCGCCAGCTGACAATATTTTCCAGCTTCTCTACATAACTTTGGAACAGGTCGAATAAACGGCGTGATTCACTTGAGCTATAACCGACGAAGCTCTTAAAGAAATGGCCCAATAACAAGGTTTTTTCACCTGTTTCAGGATGAACGCGTACTAATGGATGTTCAGTTTCATATTCAGTTGAATTGAAGTAGTTTTTATATTTTTCCAAAGCTTCTTTTGGAACACTGACTTTTGCAGCATAGTCAAAGTTGTTGCTGTGAATCGCACGCAAGCTATCCGCCAGTGTTTTCAGTTCTTCAGGTAAATCATTGTAGGCAGCGGTTGTATTTGCCCATACGGTATTGCCACCTACTGCGGGTGCAACCACGCTACGCAGGATAGAAGCTTTTGGATAGGCATCAATAAAGCTGATGTCCGTATGCCAGCTGTCTGCACGTGCACCGCGTGAATCAATTTCCAGAATATGTGCAGAGCCATCTTTTACCGGTACAGTCGGGTGATTCAACGGTGTGCCTAAACGTGCTGCAAAGGCTTCTTGAGCGACATCATCTAGATGTTGCTGATCTTTAAAGAAGATCGCTTTATGCTGCAATAATGCCTGGTTGATTTCATTCACCACTTCATCAGCCAAATCCGCTGACAGTTTTATGCCCTGGATTTCAGCGCCGATACGGCCACCAATTGGTTGTACCTGGATGTGTTTGTATTCATAAGCCATGATCATTTCCTCTATCTATAATTATGTCGACCTTCGGTCTGTGAAATCATCATGCCGAATCGGCTTATCTAACGCTGTCAATTTATTGACATTCTTATGCACCATTTTTGATTTATAAAATACTTTAGCTGCTTAAGTTTTCGGGCATAAAAAAACCCGCTTACGCGGGCTTTGATCAGATCGTTTTAAGCTGACTTTTTCTTCTGCTTGCCGAGGCGGGTAGCTAAAGCCGTGACCTTCTGATAGCCAGTTGGCATGAGGCGCTGGATTAAATCAATTGCTTTGGCATCATTCCCAATCAGCAGACGGCGTTTGTCTTTTTGCACCGCGTCCAGAATTTGACGCGCTGCTTCTTCCGGTGGACAACGCAGCAGCTTATTGAAATTCTGTGCAGATTTTTCCGGGTGCATTCCCAGACTACGAATACTGTCATTCATTTTCGCTGCAATGGCGATATTGGTACGGATTCCGCCTGGGTGTACACAGAGTGCGCTTACCCCGCAGTTTTCCATATCCAGCTCCTGACGCAAGGATTCGGTAAAACCACGCACGGCAAATTTAGTGGCATTATAAGCAGACTGGGTTGGCTGGGCAGTTAAACCGAACAGGCTGGAAATATTGATGACATGACCATCACCGGTTTTCTTGATTAAAGGCAGGAACTCTTTGGTGCCATAGACCACGCCCCAGAAGTTAATGCCGACGATCCATTCCAGCTCTTCATAGCTGGCGCCTTCTACGGTAGAACCGAGTGCCACACCAGCATTGTTAAAAATCATATTCACGCTGCCATGATCTTTCTCGACCTCAGCGGCCCAAGCATGCATTTCTTCCAGATTAGCCACATTGACCTTTTTGGTTGTGACACGAACATCAGTACCTTGTAGCAGCTCAACTGTTTTAGCCAGACCCTGTTCATTCACATCACTGAGTGCTAAATGACAGCCCTGCTTTGCTAAAAGCACTGCAAGTTGCTGGCCGATACCTGAACCTGCGCCAGTAATGGCCGCGACTTTATTATGAAAATTTTTCATTGAATTTCCTTGATTAAAACACTGCCCTTCCATGACAGCCTGTTTTTCTGTCGCATAGGGATACAGCACATTGTTTCAATATAGTTTTGACAATCCATATTGTCAATAATTCCAGCATGTCTCTACGGGCCAATTTTCAAGCTTGAATTTCAGCATAGGTCAAAGCCGGATTTATTGATAAGATACTTAAAATCTCAAGCACATGAGTCTATGGTCTTTATGACGGATGCAGTAAATTCAGGACAAAAACTAGCAAGTAAAAGTAAGGAACGCCAGTTTAAAGGACTTTCCATGGCTGAGCGTCAGCAGGCACGTCGTGAAAAGCTGATTGAGGCCGGAATCGAGGCGTATGGTCGTCATGGTTTCTTTTCGGTCACTGTGAAGGATATCTGTAACGAAGCCAAACTGACTGAACGTTATTTTTATGAATCCTTTAAGAAAAGCGAACATCTGTTCCAGACTATTTTCCTCAAGCTGATTGACCAGTTACAGCAGAATGTCATGCAAGCCATGATGCAGGCTTCTTCTGATCCAAAGAAAATGATCGAAGCCGGTCTGACTGCCTTGCTGACGACCTTACGTGACAATCCGGGTATGGCACGAATTATTTATATCGATGCGATGCTGGTTCAAGAACTGCATAATCAGGCCACGATTCATGAAACCATGGGCCGTTTCGACCGTATGATTCAGGCCTTTGTCATGCTGATGATGCCGAACCTGAATCGTTCTGAACGAGAGATTTCTCTGGTCTCGACCGGACTTAATGGTTATGTCACCCAAATTGCGATTCGCTGGGTCATGAGCGGCTTTAAACAGTCACTGGAAGAAATTCTGTCTTCCTGTAGCTTGGTGTTCTTTGCTTTATTAGACACTTTAGGTACAGAAAAACCGGCGGATCCGGTTAGATAATTTTTAAATCAGGATAAGGTCTATGTAGATCTAGCTCTCAGTGATCTACAAGATTTTGAACTAAGACCCTCTTATAAAATAACAGCTTAAATTGTGACAAATCTTTGCGGAAGGCCACGAAACTACCTATTCTGCAATGATACTGTCATAATTAATCTTTGTAATAAGCCTGTCATAAATATAAAACGGTCCACCGTTTGCATGAAATAGGGTATTGCGCTGTGAAAGATGACTACATTCTAATTGTTGATGATGAACTGCCGATTCGTGAAATGATCCATACTGCTCTGGATATGGCGGGCTTTCAATGTTTACAGGCAGAAGATGCCAAGCAGGCTCATCAAATGATTGTGGACCAGCGTCCAGCATTGATTTTGCTGGACTGGATGATGCCGGGTGGCGTCAGTGGTGTCGATCTCTGTCGTCGTCTGAAACGCGATGAAAATCTGTCCGAAATTCCAGTCATCATGCTAACTGCACGTGGTGAAGAAGATCATAAAGTTCAGGGACTGGACGCCGGTGCCGATGACTATATGACTAAACCATTTTCGACCCGTGAGCTGGTTTCACGTATTAAAGCTGTTTTGCGTCGCTCTAATGCCCTCAGCGGTGAAAAATCCATTGATGCTAACGGACTGGTATTAGACCCAGTCAGTCAGCGCGTGAATTTTGGCAGTACTATACTGGATATGGGACCGACTGAATATCGTCTCTTGGCATTTTTCATGACCCATCCGGAACGTGCTTATACCCGTGCGCAATTGCTGGATCAGGTCTGGGGTGGCAACGTCTATATTGAAGACCGGACCATTGATGTGCATATCCGTCGCCTGCGTAAGGTACTTGAACCTTATGGCGCTGACCGTTATGTACAAACTGTGCGTGGCACCGGTTACCGTTTCTCGACCCGTGCCGATGTTGCACTGGGTTAATTGTTTTTTAGGTAAATCTTGTTTTATGTATGAGCCCTATCCTGTTCCCGAACTGTCACACGAGCACAAAAGACTCCGTTACAGCAGCCTATGGGATTTTGCCAAGCAAGATTTACGTCTCCTTCTTCTCTTCCTGGTGATTGCCAGTTGTATTGGCCTAGGCATCGGCTATTTCTGGATCTGTATCGTTCTGGCCTTTGTTGCCTTCTTTGGCACACAGTTGCGTTCACTCTACCTGGTCAATGAATGGATCTCGAACCGTCCCTATGATGTACCGCCAAATATTAACGGGATCTGGGGGGCTTTACTGTTCAATGTCTATCGGGCCCAGCGTCAGGAACGTGTCGTTCAGGCTGAAATGGTCGAGCTGATTGACCGTGCTCAATCCTCGCTAGTCGCCCTACAAGAGGCTGTGGTACTGATTGATGAAAACCAGCAGATTGAATGGTGGAACCCGGCGGCAGAACGGTTACTGGGGATTGGTCAGGAAGATCGCGGCCGCAATATCCTGAGTTTGTTACGTCAGCCAAATTTCATTGATTACTATCATCATATTGATGATGCACCTGATGGCCTTAAAATGAAGTCTTCGATATTCGAAGATCATTATGTGCAAATCAAAATGACCCGTTTTGGCGGTGAAAGTCGTTTGCTGGTCGCCTATGATGTAACCCGAATGCATAATCTGGAACAGATGCGTAAGGACTTCGTCGATAATATTTCGCATGAACTGCGTACACCTTTAACTGTGCTCAGCGGCTATATCGAAACCTTTACCGATCAGGAAGATATTAGCCCGCGCTGGAAACGTGCCTTTGACCAGATGCAGTCCCAGACTCGTCGCATGAATGCACTAGTGAATGACCTGTTGCTGCTATCCCGTCTGGAAAATGACAAGAATATTGCCAAGAACCAGATTATTGACATGCCGAATCTGATGAACCAGCTGTTTGATGATGCGCAAGCCTATAACGTGGATTATGGCCATACCCTAAATCTGGATATTGATAGTCACTGTGACCTGATCGGCTCAGATATGGAAATTGCCAGTGCCTTCAGTAACCTGATTACCAATGCTATCAAGTACACGCCTAAAGGTGGAACTGTCACCATGGGCTGGCATGATGATGGTGAATCGGCCTATTTTGTCGTAGAAGATACCGGAATTGGGATTGATCCTAAACACTTGCCTCGCTTGACCGAACGTTTTTACCGGGTAGATTCTGACCGTAGCCGCCGTACTGGTGGCACAGGACTGGGTCTGGCGATTGTGAAGCATGTACTGATGCAACATCAGGCTCAGCTCGAAATTGATTCCCATGAAAATCAGGGATCCACCTTTAAGGTGATTTTCCCTAAAGAACGTCTCAGTTTCCCAGACTGATTCAAAAATAAAAAAAGGTGCAAATCGCACCTTTTCTTTTTTAGCGAAGGCTTTAAGACTTTAATGCCTGCTCCTTGGATAAGGCCCGGAAATAAGCCGCACGATGCGAGATCCGTTCCAGATAGGCTTGAATCGCCGGATAGCTTTTACCGGTACGGCTTTGCATGGCTTCAAGTGGGAAGCTCATCTGGATATCCGCAAAACTGAAACGACCGGCAAAATATTCATGCTGGCTTAAATAATCTTCCAGAAACTGGATATGGTCTTTTAGACGGCTTTGTACAAACTGCTTTTTTACCCCTTCACAAATTGTTTTAGCCACGGGACGAACCAGAAATGGCACTTGCTCAGGAACTTTGGTCATCACCAGTTGCATGACCAGCAAAGGCATCAAAGACCCTTCTGCATAATGCATCCAGTAGCGGTATTGCGCCTTGTTCTCGGCACTGATCGGCTGAAACTGATGGGTCGAATCATAGGTTTCTTGGAGATACTCCAGAATGGCGGCAGACTCAGCCAGTACCAGATTCTGATCTTCCAGAATCGGGGCTTTACCCAGAGGATGAACCTGTTTCAAAGCAGGCGGAGCAGAATAGTTAGGCAGGCGTTTGTAATACTTGATCTCATAATCAAGTTCCAGCTCTTCCAAGGCCCACATGATTCGAAATGATCTTGATTGTTCGAGATGATGTAAAACACGCATATTAGACTCATGATTTTATTGTTATTACTGCGTGAGCATAGCAAAAAGTCTGGCTCTAACTAAAGAGTTTATCAGTCTACTTACATTTTCCCTACCGGATATAGCGTACTCTCTTTTAGCTTAAATCAGGCTGGTCCGAATCTCCAGACTGCGTAACAGGGTTTTGGTCACCGGGGTTTTGGCACAAATCTCCAGAATTTTCTGCTGCAAAGCCGAATCATGAGTAATATCGAAACTTAAGCGTCGTTCAATCCATTCCTGTCCTTCTTTATTGGCAAAGAATTCTGCTTCAACCTGAAAGTCGCCCAGTTCAATGTCCTTATGTTTGGCATACATGCGCAAAGTAATCATGGTGCAAGAGATCAGACTGCCTAAAAGCAGATCATAAGGTGCAGGACCTGCATCCTGCCCACCGAAGGATTCCGGTTTATCGGTCAGATAATGATGCTGACCATGACTGATTTCTCCCTGCCACGGTATGGTTAAGCTCTGTATTTTGGCAAGTGCGATACGGGCCATACTGATCCTTTGTTCTTATAGTTATATGAAAGATTTATCGAGAAGCACGCATATGTTCCGGAAATGCTGGTGCTTCCATACGCGGCCCATCATAGCTTGGAATGGTGCCAAAACGCGGGTGCCCCATCATCCACTGTTCACGGGCCAGCTTCAGTTCTTCCACATCACGACCAACCAGATTCCACCACAATAAAATAGGGCTTTCAAATGGCTCTCCACCAATCAGCAAGATTCGCCCACCCGCATGAATTTCGACATCTACATACTGTAATCCCGGCTCAAGAATCACCATATTATCTTCAGTCAGTTCATGCCCATTAATACTTGCCAGACCCTCAAGGGCCATAAAGCCATATTCAAATCTTGGATCTAAACTCAAATGGGCACGGGTACTTTCAGCAGCAAATAGATCCACCCCCAAAAGTTCGGTATGCACTTTAACCGGGGATTGTGTATTTAGGAATTCCCCGACCAGGACCGTACATTGAATGCCTTGTTCTTCGATCACAGGTAATTCCGGATAATGATCAAACGCGGGAGCCATATTGATCTTGTCATCAGGTAGGGCGATCCAGAGCTGTGCTGCATGCATCTTGGTTTCAGTTTCCGGTGAAACCTCTGTATGCGAAATGCCATAGCCTGAAGTCATCAGATTAACCTGTTTCGGCCGGATCAATTGCCGGTTACCCAGACTGTCACTGTGCATCATGGTGCCTTCAATCATCCAGGTAAAAGTTTGTAGGCCAATATGCGGATGCGGTCCGATATCCAGACCATCTCCCTGAGGAAACTGAGTAGGACCGGCATGATCCAGAAAACACCAGGCGCCAATCATGCGTTTATGCCGACTCGGCAAGGCGCGTTTAATGACTGTTCCCTGCCCGATTTCCGCACGCCGTAAAGGAACTTCCTGTATGAACTGATTGATATACTTTTCACAATCATCTGAATTTGACAGTTCAATATCATTATTATTCGACATGGTTGAGCTGACCTCGGCAAGTTCATTCTGGCTGTATGCTGCATCAAGACATCTTTCCGTGATCATTACAAGATGTCTACCTCATACAACAATGTACCGCGTCTACCCACAAAATCTATCTTTGGAAATATTTCGATACGTATAAAATGTGCTACTCATCAGAACAGTTCAAATACTTAAAGGCTTCAGTCTTCCAAATCCTGTAATCAAGATCTTGGTGATGAATCATATAATCATTCAAGCACCTTACATCAGTTCGTTTAAATCAACTTATTCATCATACTCATGTTTCACGTGAAACGCCTATTTTTATTGATATAAATGATTAAAATCAGCAATCTATAAAAATGTGATCCGTATAGCTTCATATTTACAAAACAAAAATTTTGTTACGTTTTCTTTTTAAAATTCGTACTACCCCCTGATTCTAGGGAGATTTTTTTTTATTCATTTGGTCCATAATAGGACCCAATAAAAATATAATTGGATCAGGACATGTCATCCTCGAATGAAAATATATATTCAACGGCGAATATGTCTTTTCAAAACTCGACCACAGATAGATCATTAAAGTTGGCCGAATGTGATCTGCAAAATCGCCAGTTAATTGAAGATGCGCTTGTACATCGCGCTGCACCTATTCCTGCGCAATTCCAGCAGTACTTTTATAACTATCTTTATGTGCATCGTCATCAAAATCTTCGCCAGATTAATTACATGGCGCAGATCGCCTTTTTGCTGTATTTCTTTGCCGATATTTTTATTATTCCTGACATGTTTTTCCTGTCTGGCCTGATCCGGGTATCACTGGTCATTGCTGTCATGTTTTGCTGCTATTACCTGTTTAAGCATCAAAAGAATATCCGGGTTCTGGACATGATTTTGCCTGTGGGCACGACTGTGGCTGCAGCGACCTGGATTGGCCTGCTCCTGCTGTCGAGTAGCCCGCATGTGTCAACTTATATCTATGCCTCTGCGATCTTTGTTTTAATTACCAATCTCTGTGTACAGACCGAGTTTAAGGGTGCGCTGTATTGTTCTATTTTTATCGCCCTGTTTATCATGATTGGGGTAACCCATCTCATGAGTCTATCGCAGGCCTTTATTTTCGCCGTTGTTTTCACGCCTCTCTGGGCGTTTAGTATTTATATCAACTGGAATAATATCATCAACATACGGCGCTCTTTTTTACGCACTTTGCTGGATGAATGGAACTATCAAACCTTAAAAAATCTTGCTCATACTGATGATCTGACGCAGTTATTTAATCGTCGTCATTTTGTGGATATGGCGGAACGTTCAATCCATCAATGGCCAAAGCCTGCCAGCACCTGCCTATTGATGTTTGATGTCGATTATTTCAAGAGAATCAATGACAACTATGGCCATGATGTGGGTGACCGGGTGCTACAACTGATTGCTGAAATTACCCGTAAAGAAATGCGCTCTAGCGATGTGCTGGCACGTTTTGGTGGAGAAGAATTTATTGCCTTGCTGGAAGATACCCAGCTACAGGATTGCCTGATGATTGCAGAACGGATTCGCTGCTCGATTCAAAAGCAGGTGATGTACATCAATTCTGACCAGAAAATCCAGTTCACGATTTCTATCGGTATTGCTGAGCTTGAATCTCCGCAACAGGAGCTTGAAGATCTGATTAAGCATGCAGATATTGCGCTTTACGAAGCTAAGAAAGCGGGAAGAAACCGGATTCGGGTCTATCATCCCAATATGCTGCAACCGGCTAAACCGCTCTCTCCAAATCCCTGGAATGTATTTAAACCTTTGAATAAACAGGAGCAGTCTGGCGCTCATCATAAAGCGAAACAGTCTTGGTCTGCTTTGTAACCTGATAGCAAAATCAAGATTATTAGACAAGAATTTAAGAATTAGGCCTAAATTTGTTTGTGATGCTTTTCAAATAATTCCTAAAAGAATAGAATATTTTTCATACAAATATAAATATTCATCTTATTCATTTCTTTGGATTTAATGTGGGAAGGCGGCATGCCAGATAAATATGAAGAAGAAGCTCGCCTCCTGCTTCAGGATGCCCTTCACGATCCTCTTGTTCGTATTCCTGGGTCTTTAAAACCTGCCTACTTTAACCATCAGAAACAGCTCACTTTAAAATACCTGTTGCAGGTGAACCTATTCGCACAGGTGGCATATGCCTCCTACACCCTTGCCGATATTCTGGTACTGAATGACATTATGAATTTGCTCATTCTGACCAAGCTAGGCTATACCTTGGTGATCGTGCTGATAACCATCTGGATGTATCATTTTTACCGGAATTTGCCTGTATTTGACCTGCTGTTGCCGACCTCGATTATCGGAGCAAGTGCAATCTGGTTTTTTAATCTGAATCAGTCTGAAAGTCCGCATACGCTCATTTATCAATATGCTTCGCTGGTCTTTATTGTCCTGGCCAATTTATATGTACAGATCCGCTTCTGGCCTAGCCTGATTAATTCCGGTCTGATTACACTGGTGATTTATATTGGTGTGTATTTCAATACCCAAGCTGATCTGTATCAGATGTTCTTGTTTTCCCTGATCTATATGCCGGTTTTGACTTTCAGTTTATATATCAGCTGGAACTCTACACTAAAATCCCGTTTGGTATTCCTGCAACACACCCTGAATGAATATCATCGTCAGACTTTTGAAAATCTCGCCCATACTGACTCGCTGACAGGCCTGAATAATAGACGCTGTTTTGAATATCTGGTGCAACAGCTGATCCAAAAGAATCTCAAACAGCCTGCTCCAATCAGTTTGCTGGTCTTTGATGTCGATCATTTCAAGCAGATTAATGACCGTTATGGACATGATGTTGGAGATCAGGTATTGCAGATGATTGCACAGACCACACGCAATGAAATGCGACGCCATGATGTGCTGGCACGGTATGGGGGTGAAGAATTTATCGCATGCCTTCCTGAAACTTCACTGGATGATGCGTTAAAAATTGCCGAGCGTTTAAGATACAAAATCGAGAATATTGTGGTCAATCTGGAACATGGGCATCGTCTTGATTTCACCGTTTCAATTGGTGCGGCCATTCTGGAAAGTAGTGAAACGGATTTAATGGCGCTGATTAAACAGGCTGATATTGCCCTGTATCAGGCTAAAGCCAATGGTCGGAACAGAGTGGAATGTTATGATCCTGAACTGGATCAGAGCTTGCTTGGAGAACTTCAAAACTGGCAGGTTAAACCGGTTTAAATGTCATTTGAAAGATAATAAAAAAAGAGCGCCGAAGCGCTCTTTTTATAAGGATATATCTGAACCGTCAGACACTGCCGCGAGCACAGCTCTTGGCATAATTTAGGCAAGAAGCGTTGCTTCTTGAAATCCCTAAATTACTCCCATTCAATTGTTGCTGGTGGCTTAGATGAAACGTCATACACCACACGAGAAACTTCAGCAATTTCGTTCATGATACGTGTAGAAATACGGTCTACCAGGTCATATGGAAGATGTGCAAAACGCGCTGTCATAAAGTCGATGGTTTCAACTGCACGAAGTGCAATTACCCATGCATAACGACGGCCATCACCGACCACACCCACAGATTTCACTGGTTGGAATACGGCAAAAGCTTGAGCAGTTTTGTCGTACCAGCCGCTTGCGCGAAGTTCTTGCATGAAGATGTCATCAGCAAGGCGAAGAATATCAGCATATTCTTTTTTCACTTCACCTAAGATACGAACACCAAGGCCTGGACCTGGGAACGGATGACGGTAGATCATGCTGTGTGGCAAGCCTAGAGTCGTACCTAATTTACGTACTTCATCTTTAAACAGGTCACGCAATGGTTCAACCAGGTCAAATGCCAAATCTTCTGGCAAGCCACCTACGTTGTGGTGCGACTTGATGACATGTGCCTTACCTTGTTTGCTGGCAGCAGATTCAATCACGTCTGGATAAATCGTACCTTGTGCAAGGAAGGTTACGCCATCGAGCTTACGCGCTTCTTCAGCAAAGACTTCAATAAATTCACGACCGATGATTTTACGTTTTTTCTCTGGATCAACTTCTCCAGCCAATGCAGAAAGGAAACGATCTTCAGCATCAGCACGGATCACGCGGATCCCCATGTTGTCTGCAAACATCTGCATCACTTGATCGCCTTCGTTCAAACGAAGCAGACCGTTGTCTACAAATACACAAGTCAACTGATCGCCAATTGCCTTGTGTAGAAGTGCCGCTACAACTGATGAATCCACACCACCTGAAAGACCTAACAATACTTTTTCATCGCCAATCTGTTCACGAAGCTGTTCTACACGCAGGTCAATAATATGTTCTGGTGTCCACAGACCACGACAACCACAAATCTGGTGTACAAAGTTAGACAGTAATTCTGCACCTTTCGAAGTATGTGTCACTTCAGGGTGGAACTGGATCCCATAGAAACGGCGGGTTTCATCAGACACCATGGCAATCGGGCAGCTTGATGTGCTTGCAGTCACCTGGAAGCCTTCTGGAATGCGTGCAACCTTGTCACCATGACTCATCCAGACATGCAGCTGGTTTTCACGGTCTTGCAGCTGACCAATCAGCTGGTCACGTACCACGATATCCACTTCTGCATAACCGAACTCATGTACAGTACCTGGCTCAACTTTACCGCCAAGTTGTTCACACATGGTTTGCAAGCCATAACAGATACCCAGTACAGGTACACCTAACTCAAATACCACTTGCGGCGCACGCGGGCTGCCTTCCAGGTGAACACTTTCAGGTCCACCAGACAAGATGATACCGTTTGGATTAAATGCGCGAATGTCTTCTTCAGACATGTCATAGGCATACATTTCAGAATATACACCAGCTTCACGGACACGGCGTGCGATGAGCTGACTATATTGAGAACCGAAATCCAGAATCAGGATACGATCTTCAGTAATTTGAGTATTGGTAGTCATGACAAACAACTATGAAAGGCAAACGAAAGATAAGCGCCGTATTCTAGCATTTTTATTAGGCTTAAGCACACTATTCCCATCAGCATAATAATTAAGCAGTTTATTTTTTTAGATGGAATAACGCTTTCGATTCAACAGAGGAGTCTTCCCTTCTCTCCACAGAATTCAGCGTATTTATCACCCTATCTGGATTTCAACCATTTTAAGATCGGCCAGTTAAGTGGCTATTGAAAGTTTATTTCGCTTACCTCTATCCTCTATTACGGTCTTCACTTGGATGGCGTTAAGGGTTAAACATGGGAGCCACCTTTTAATTTTTATTTTAATGACGTTTTCATGCCAAGCCGGTTTTTGCAGGAATTCACCGCCAATTTGTAAGATAAATTTTTAATTCACCCATCAGGGATGAGCAGGCAATTATTTTCCTTTTCGGTACTGACTTTCATGCCCCAGACTGTTAGGATTTGATCACCTTTTCGCTTGTTTTTTCCCTATGGAACTGCTTGATTTTATCCTCCACGTTGATGATCACCTGCTCGAATTCATTACCAATTACGGCATCTGGATTTATGGCATTCTTTTCCTGATTATTTTTGTTGAAACGGGACTAGTGGTGATGCCGTTCCTGCCGGGAGACAGCCTGTTATTTGCATCAGGTGCGCTGGCGGCTTCAACGGGTGCTATGGATCCATGGGTACTGATTCCACTACTGTTCACTGCGGCAGTGCTGGGCGACACCCTGAATTATCATATTGGTAAATATATTGGACCACGTGTATTTGAGATTGAATCACGTTTTATTAATAAAAAACATTTGCTGGCTACCCAGCAGTTCTTTGTCAAACACGGCGGCAAAACCATTATTTTTGCCCGTTTCATTCCTTTTGCACGTACCTTTGCACCTTTTGTTGCCGGTGCGGGAAGTATGAATTATAAATATTTCCTGACTTACAATATGATCGGTGGCTTTCTCTGGATTAGTTCATTTGTGATCCTGGGTTATCTATTCGGCAATATGCCAATCGTCAAAGATAATTTCACTCATCTGATTTTTGGCATCATTATTTTAAGTGTTATGCCAGGTGTGATTGGCTTTATTCAGCAGAAACTCAAGAAAAATAAAATTGCCTAGAAGCCTAGAGCTGTTGAGCAAACATTTACTCCAGCCAATTAATCAACAAGGGCACCAGACAAAGCAGTAAAAACAGAGCCGACCCTTTATAAATCAGGTCGGCTTTTCTTTTTGCCGACTCTCCCGCCAGAATCGCCTGTCCGAAGATCATCCAGAACAACGCAACCAGCAAGGCAATCCCAGTAAAAATGGCAAAGATCAGAACAAAGTTACTCGGACTTTCCCAAGTAGAGAGCGGTAAGATTCCGGTTGCCAGAAGCGCTGCTTTGGGATTTTTCAAGGTTCCCTTAAACATCTGCCAGGGACGGATTTGAGGATGACTCTGATTATATTGTTCCAGTTGCCGCGCTTTGAATAAATGAAAGGTCATCCAGCCCACACCAATTGCGCTCAGTACATGTACCAGTTCCTGAAAACTGGGCCAGATCGGTGAAAACAGATGAACCAGCAAAGCCCACCCGTTTATCGCATATAAATACCCCACCATAATGACGGGAATATACAGACTGGTTTTGGCTGTTCCCTGCTGATAGGCAGAACTGGCCACCAATGCATTGGCAGGTCCAGGGATCATCAGCACTGCTATTGTTGCAAAAACAAAGAGCCAGTTTTCAATCATGGTGGTTAGACATATCAGATAAGGTGATTACCTTAACCAATCTCGTGTTCTGATCACAAGACGAGATCTTTCAAAATTTTATGCGCATCGGTCATTTTTTCTGGCAAATACTGTGAACTCTGTCACTTGACCAATCACTTTTAAGATAGAAAAAATGCCGACTTAAAGTCAGCATTTTTTTGATGTTTAGAGGGCTATTTATTGGTGTTTTGACGGATCACAATTGGGCAAGCTTTAAATTTTGCAGCTTGTACAATAGCTTCCTGTTCACCCAGTAGACGTGCCGTTTCAGTGCGCTTGGTATTGGAAGATTGTCCCATATTCACTGATACACTCGGACCAATGCCCCAGCCGCCGCGGCTGCCCCAGCCACCACCGACGCCTACCCCTACGCCGACACCTGTACGTTTAGGCGGCTCAACACCATTATCAAGATACTGCTGAATACGGTTGTATTCACCCTGAAGCTGCTGACAGTTGAGGGTCTGATAATGGGTCGGTGAAACATAGGTCGGTTTGACCGTCGTTACACAGGCACTCAGCAAGCTAAGTATGCTGATTGCCAGACTTATTTTCACAAGTTTCATAGTTAACTCGATCTTAATGCTGCTCTATCTCATTGAACAATGATTGATAGGCCTGAGTCAATTTATGATCAGTTGCCAAGTGAATTAATGGCTGATTTTTTTGATGTGACTCTTTCATCAGCACCGACGGCGGCAACATGCTGTTCAGCACCGGAAGACCTTCATCTATCAGTTGCTGTACCACTTCGCGTGGCAGTTTTGCCTGAGCCTGAAACTGGTTGACCACGATGCCTTCAATTTCCAGACGTTCATTATGATCATCCTGAGTTTCGATGACATTTTCAATCAGAGTTTGTAAGGCCCGTTTAGAAAACACATCACAGTCAAACGGAATCAGGACACGGTCTGCAGCAATCAGTGCTGAAAGCGTAAAGAAATTAAATGCCGGCGGAGTATCGATAAACACCCGATCATAATGCTCAGAAAGCGACTGCAAGGCATCGCGCAACTTATAAATCTTATGCTTGGATTCCAGTGCATGGGCTAATGTACCCAAACTCGGACTCGCTGGAATGACATCCAGATTTTTAAAAGGTGATTGATGCAGATAACTTTCCAGCCCTTTGGCCCGGGTCTTGAGAATGGAGCCAATCGCATTACCAATTAAGCTTTTGCTCTGCTGATTCCCCAATACATCTTCAAAATAGTTTTCAATATTCGGCTCCAGCGCCGGCTTGTCACTGGAATAGGTTGCATCATCCCCTAGTAAATACTGGCTGGAGTTTGCCTGCGGATCAAGATCGATCAACAGGGTTTTAAGCCCCTGATGCGCACTGATTGCAGCCAGATTGACTGCAATACTCGATTTCCCTACCCCACCTTTCTGATTGAATACCACACGAGTATGCATAAACACCCCTCTTTATTTTTCTAATGATCAGTATGTTTTACTTCATTGACTGATGAATAATTTAGCCAAAATTCGGCTTGATCATGACCAATACCATAATCGCAATAAGTGAAACCACAGCAATAAATAAGCCAGCACGGCGTTGTACCAACAGGATTGAATCATCTTTTTTATAGGCTTTGCCCAGGGATGAAATTAGCACCAGGAATAAAATGATTTTGGCATAAAACCAAGGCTGTACATCAAAATTCTTTAAAAACAGGGCAATAATCCCAGTTAAGGCAATCACGCTAATGACCAGGTGCTGCAAAGCGACCAGAAATACACGTGCTTTTGGATTCGGCTGATTGCCCTGTGTATCCACAAACAGGGTAATAGCACGTGCAAGAATGGCCACAATGGCCAGTCCTGCCGCAGACATATGAATAATCTTGACTAAAAGCTGGGTATCCATAAAATCCTCTTAGTTTTTCGGTGCATGTGCACATTCTGGACTAGACGTGTCCTGTCCTGTCCACTCTTCAGGCAAGAAAGCATGAATTGCCAAGGCATGAATTTTATCTTTAGAAAGCAAATCACCTGCCGCAGCATAGACTTTTTGATGGCGTTGTACCGCACGCAGGCCAGCAAAAGCTTCGCTGACAATCACCGCCTTAAAATGCGATTCCTTACCCGGGAAATATCCACCATGACCTGAAGATTCATTCACGACTTCCAAATAAGTAGGTGACAATTGTGCCAAACGGTCTTTCAGTTGTTGTTCTAAGCTCATGGCCTGACTCCGATTCAAGATATGGGTCCAGTATACCCTGTTCTATCCGCTATTTCGGTGCAAGAAATGTCTGCAATTATTTGATTGTGCCGAGATTTCATTAAATTTTGCATAAATTTTGTCTAATTGTCTGGAAGCACAGAGAATATTGCTTTTATTTTATGCAATCGACACAAGATTTTTCATAAAGTTATTGACCCTGTTTTTGCATGCTGTATTATACACGGCATGCGGGAATAGCTCAGTTGGTAGAGCACAACCTTGCCAAGGTTGGGGTCGCGAGTTCGAGTCTCGTTTCCCGCTCCAAATTCTTTTTTGTTCATTTTTTAAAGTAAAAAATTGATCGACCCTGCGGGAATAGCTCAGTTGGTAGAGCACAACCTTGCCAAGGTTGGGGTCGCGAGTTCGAGTCTCGTTTCCCGCTCCAGATTCAAAAAGCCTCAGTTGAATGACTGGGGCTTTTTTATTGTTGTTTTATTCAATATTTTACTTCATAAGAAATTTTTATACTTAAAAAAGTAAGTTTACAAAAGTGCTCTTTCAAAACTGTGAACAAAAAACCGTGTAGATGATGCTCCAGAGTATCAATCATACAAGATAAAAAAAACTCCAAAACAAAAGATAGTATTAGCTACTACTAAGTGGCTTATGTTAAACAAGATCAGCTTGCCTAGATCCTAAATATTGATGCCGCGGAGCCTGTTAATAATTTCTGTCATTGCTTCTTAATAAAAAAGCAACTAATATGCTTCTTATACCACCAAAAAGCAATAAATATGTCTACACTAAATAAGTCTTTACTACAGCAAATCAAAAAAAGACGAACCCAATTGGGCTTAAAGCAAGTTGATATGCAATCCCGTACAGGCATTTCAAGACAGCAGTACCAAAAACTGGAAAGTCAGGGCAACCCTCGATTAGAGACCTTAGAAATTATAGCGGCAGGATTAAATGCTCAACTGATGCTCATCCCTGATGATAAGGTTCATTTGATTAGACAATTATTGAATGATGAAATTAAAGTCACTATTGAAGATCAGGATGACTTAATGACTAACCCATGGAAGGGTCTTCTCGGAGGAGAGGAACCATGAATACTGTTGCCGTCCTGAAATTAACATTACATCACGGTATCGTTGGATACTTGGCAGGATTTCAGAGCGGAAAAAATATTCTGGTTTTTACAGATTCTTTCCGCTCTGATCAGCAACGCCCGACCTTGAGCCTGCTGACTTCCCCCTTGTATCCTCAAGTGGATAAGATTTTAGAAAAGACCTATGTTACACATCAGCGTTTACATCCCTTGCTATCAAACTTGCTACCAGAAGGTGCATTACGCGAACTGATTGCACAAAGCCTCAAAGTACATATAGACAATGAATTTCAGTTATTGGCAGCTTTAGGTCATGATTTACCTGGGGCACTAATTGCAACCCCAGTAGATCCAGAAGAAATCCCAGATGGAATAAAATTTAAGCTTCAGATCTCGAATCCAGATCAGATATTAAAACAAGAGATTCGGACAAATAATAAGTTTTCCTTGGCCGGCGTCCAAATGAAGTTTTCCATGAAAGCCAAAGATGGGCGTTTTACATTAGCACAGGCAACGGAAACGACTCTACTCGGGGACTGGATTGTCAAAACTCCTTCTTCCAGACATGCCTTTGTTCCGCTAAATGAATATTCTATGATGAGCCTTGCCAAAATGGTCGGAATAGATGTCCCTGAGATTCGCTTGGTGGATATGGGACTCTTACAAAACCTTCCACCATTAAATTTACCCCAAGAGCAATATGCTTTTGCAATCAAAAGATTTGATAGACAGAGTACTGCTGATACTACAGAGCTTATTCACATCGAAGACTTTGCTCAGATCTTCGGTGCATATCCACAGCAGAAATACAGCACCACAAATTATGAGCAGATAGGAAAGATCATTTATCAATTTTCAGATAACAAAATTCTTGATATTCAGCAATTTGCCAGCCGCTTACTTGTCAACATTTTGCTCGCCAATGGAGATGCACACTTAAAAAACTGGAGTATGATTTATCAGGACAAAAGAACACCAAGATTATCTCCCGCATACGATATATTGATGACTAGTGTATATATTGAAAATGAGCTTCATTTCGCATTGAATCTTGCCAAAAATAAAGATTGGTATTTAGCTGAGATGAAACACTTTGAACAATGGGCTGAAAAAGTCGGTGTTCCATGGCGTGTTATTGAAAAACAACTTCACGCCATTATGGACAAAGCACGGTCAGTATGGCCAGCGCTATTACTAGACTTACCTATGATTTCTGTTCATAAAGAAAAATTAAGAGAACATTGGAAAAAATTGCATCCAGACTTTCAGATACTTACAGATGATTAGAGGAAACCTGTAACCAAGCTAAAATTTCTCAAACAATTTCATCACATCATTTTCCGTCAGTTTCGCTTCTCCCTCATGATCTGTGCTTAGAATAGACTGTGCCAGTTCTGCTTTATTCTGCTGCAAGGCAATAATTTTTTCTTCTATGCTTTTATTGGTAATCAGCTTATACACAAATACCGGCTTGTCCTGTCCAATCCGCCATGCACGATCTGAAGCTTGATCTTCAGCAGCAGGGTTCCACCATGGATCATAGTGAATGACCGTATCTGCGGCAGTTAGATTCAGACCAACCCCTCCTGCTTTCAGACTGATTAAAAATACCGGCACTTGTCCAGACTGAAATGCTGTAATGACTTCATCTCGCTTTTTGGTCTTTCCAGTCAGCTTCACATAGCCAATTTTTGCGTGATAGAGCTGTTGTTCAATCAGTTCCAACATTGAGGTAAACTGAGAGAAAATAAGAATTTTTCGTCCCTCTTCCACCATTGGAACAACCATATCCATCAACTGTTCAAGTTTGGCAGAATACGCCTGCCCGGTTTTAACTGAATCCAGTTTCAGCAAGCTAGGATGACAACAGACCTGACGCAGCTTCAGCAAGGCATCTAAAATTTGGATTTGACTACGCTTAAAGCCTTTTTCTGCCACAATTTTCTGAATATTTGCCTGCATCGTGGCGCGAACAGCCTCGTATAGCTTGGATTGCTGCTCATTCATGTCAATATTGACTTCAATCGTGGTTTTTTCAGGCAATTCCTTGGCAACGTCAGTTTTCAAGCGACGTAAAATAAAGGGTTTAATGCGGTTTACCAACTTTTGCCTTAACTGCTGATCACCGCGTTTTTCAATAGGATAGCGGTACTTTTTATTAAAGATTTCTTGTGAATATAAAAATCCTGGCATTAGAAAATAAAATAGTGCCCACAGCTCACCCAAATGATTTTCCATAGGTGTACCAGTTAGACATAGACGATGTCGCGCTGTTAATTGCCGTACTACCTGTGCAGCTTTGGCACGCGGATTTTTAATATTCTGCGCTTCATCCAGAATGAGTTGATGATATTCATATTGCTTCAGTTGCTCTTCATCTCTCGCCAAGAGCGGGTAGGTGGTTAACACAATGTCATAGTGTGAAATCTGCTCAAAATACTGATGGCGGTCGGGGCCTTGTAGCAGCAGTACCTTGAGCTCAGGGGTAAATTTTTCCGCTTCTTTGAACCAGTTATGCATCAGCGATGTGGGGGCAACAATTAAGGCGGGTCTGTCCTGCAAATGACCAGCCTGCTTTTCCATGAGTAAGTGGGCTAAAGTTTGTGCTGTTTTCCCCAAGCCCATATCATCTGCCAGAATCCCGCCATGCTGGGTTTCCCTTAAAAACTGTAACCAGCCTAAGCCCTGCTGCTGGTATAGACGCAACTCCCCCTGAAAACCTTGTGGTGTCGGCAGTTGTTGCTGATAGCCTTGTTTGAATTTATGTACAAATTTCTGCAGGCGATCACTGACCTGCCATGTCATCCCAAGATTATGCTGCAATTCTAATAATTGACTCGCATCATAGCGATCAATACTGCGCTCTTCTTGCTGTAAAATGCTCTGCAGATGCAATAATACCGGCTTAATATCCCTAGCGGATAGCGCCAAATCAGGTTGATCAACTGCAGTTTTCACAGTGAAAATTTGACTGTCATGCAGATGAATAAAAGTCCGCGGATCAAGTAAATCAGGATTTACTCGCACCAAAGCTACGAGCGCATCAAGTAAATTATAAGAATTGCCTGCACTGTCTTGAACCGTCGCCCCGATATTGAACCAGTCCTGCTGGCCTTCAGATTCAGTGATAGAAATATTTAAATTTTCAACATATTGCAGGTTAAAGGGGCTGTTTTCCAGATGCTCTATCTGCCAGCCCATCAACTCAATTTGATTGATGGGCATCAGCTGTTTGATCCAGTCTCCATAGAACGCAAAAACCATAGAATCGAGACGTTGTTTATCCAGTTTTAATTGCTGGTAATAATTAAGATCTTTCACCCACTTCAGTGATTCGACCAACAGCTGTAAACGCTGGATTGACTGTTGTTCCTGAACTAAATCCCGAAGCTGTCGCACCATTTTCCCATGCTGCTCACCAATAAAACTGTCACCTGATGTACCTGCTTTTATTCGCCCACCAGCATAGGAAAATTCAATTTCAGCACAAACAGACTCTTCCCATTTCCAATCAAATTTATCTAAAACACCGAAGCGTAAAATTGGCTGGGGACTTCCCTCAAGGACATCAATATGCTGAATAGACTCGGGCCGAGGCAGATTTTTCACGTCTGAATATTGATGAGTCATTTTCTCAAACTCTGGCAAGAGCATAGATGGAAGATCAGGCATCTGTAAAAAATGGTACAGAAGATTTGCCGTATATTCACCATATAACTGGCCCACCGTGTTCTGTTGAATATCCACATAACATGGTGGATGGCTCGCGAGAATCTGAATATGTGGATTTGATTTCAAATCGAGTCGAATATCACCATTGACCAATTCAATGTTTAAATGCTCTGTCTGTTGTTTAGCCCCTTGTTCCCATCTAAATTCGATGTTGTAGCCTTGTTCTGACCATTGAAGTGCAGTATGGCTCTTTTTTTGCCAGTACACATCGCCACTTTGAATAAAAGATTTGAAATGCTCCAATAAAATTCTGGAGATATCAAGATTGCTTTGATAAAAGCGTTCGTCACTGTTTATTTTGGCATAATAATAAATCTGGTTAAATAATTGTCGTTTTTGTTCAGGTAAAGTCAGATGCTTTCTGGTGATATTTTCATATTGGGTATAATAACTTTCCCCCGCAATTGAGCCGTTTTTATTGCGTCTGGCCTTCTGAACATCAACTGTCAATTTCTTTAAGCTGACAGACTGATCTAGCAGGTAAATTAAATAATTGTTTGTTTTGACAGATTGCTCTGGTTCAGTCTGTTGTAAATACCGTTTAAAATCATTCAACCAGCGCTGCGCCTGATCATCCCCCCGTTGGCGTTTTGCGATTCCCTGCGGGGATTGAGAGTCAGCATAACGCTGCTGAAATTCCTGGCGATATTCCTGAAAGAATAACCGCGCTAAAGCAGCAGCATGTTTACAGTTATATCCAACCGGACAAGTGCAGTCGTCATCGATTAAACGGTCTTTTTGGGGATTATAGGTAATTGCGGTATCGTAATAATCTGTTCCTTCAATTTGGGCATACATCGTAACCCCGTCTTTTTCCTCAAAGAACTCAATCGTTTCCCTATCAATGTGTTTAGCATAGCTCAGACTGCGCTGAAGAGTTGCAGTACTAAAGCGAGATAGAAAATTGATCAATGAGGACATAATTACCAGAAACCAAAAATGTTTATACAATTATAACGGACAAAGCTGTCATTTCAGAACAGTACTGCTCGCCAACGTATCAAAAGGAAATAAATCCATGCTCAAAAACTTAATGTTTACTACAATGGATGGGGTGAATATTGGCTTTGGGGTACATTGGTTTCCTCAACCGCAATCACAGGTCGGCCATTAATCGCCTTTGAATACAGTGCAGAAGCGATCAGTAAAGGTTTAGAACTTTCCTCCACATCAAATGGATATCATGGGTGAGGCACTGAATATTCCTCGACAAGCTCTTGTGAAACTTGGTACTCAGGAAGCAGAACTTTGTGTCCAAGAAGTTGATGAAATTATTGGCTCGATTTGTAAGGTTACAATCTGATTCAGCAATATCGCTCATGACCTATTACCTGGACAAATTCAAGCAGAGACTCTCCAACTGATCCAAAATAGGATTGAGCATAATATTCATGGCTCTAGACTAGCAGATTTACACTTAATTTTACCTAATGAGGTTCCACAGCTCAGTTGCTAACTCATTAGGTTCCCTCATCCAACGCCATTCAGTTTCTTTAAGATGATAATCAAAGTACTCTT